>NZ_LZKD01000025.1:0-72883 GCF_001668695.1 Mycobacterium sp. E2497 | reverse complement strand
CGAGGTCTCAGCGAAGCCCCGCGCGCGCGAGCGCGTCGTCGTCTCGGTCGATTCGCGGGCAGCCCGGTTGATCGGTGCGCTGGCCCTGCTCAGCGCCACCTGCTGGCTGGGCGAGATCCTTGCCCGCCACCATCACCAGCCGGCCTGGCACTACACCGATCGACTGGCGTGGTCGCTGACGGTCCTTGTCGCGGTGGCGTGGATCGCGCGCGGCATCTTCCTGGGCCGTCCCGTGACGGCGACGCACGCCGCCGCCGCGGGTTTCTTCGTGCTGGCAGGCCTGGGCCTGCACGTGCTGGCCTTCGACCTGCTCGGCGACGTGGTGATCGCCTGCTCCGGCATGGTGCTGATGTGGCCGACGTCGTCGCATCCGCGTCCGGAGGACCTGCCCCGGGCCTGGAATCTGATCCAGGCCACCACGGATGACCCGCTGGCGCCGTTCGCGATGCAGACCGGCAAGAGCTACCACTTCACTGCGGACGGCGGTGCGGCGCTGGCCTACCGGACACGCCTGGGCATCGCCGTGGTCGGCGGTGACCCGATCGGCGACGAGACCCGATTCCCCGAGCTGGTCGCCGACTTCGCGGCCATGTGCCACACCCACGGCTGGCGGATCGCGGTGGTGGGGTGCAGCGAGCGGCGGCTCGGCCTGTGGAGCGACTCCGCGGTGATCGGGCAGTCGTTGCGCGCCGTCCCGATCGGGCGCGACGTGGTCGTCGACGTCACCGGTTTCGACTTGGTGGGACGCAAGTTCCGCAACCTGCGTCAGGCGGTGAAGCGCACGCACAATTGCGGCATCACCACCGAGATCGTCGGGGAACAGGAGCTCAACCCCGAGCAGCTGGCCGAGTTGACCGAGGTGGTGCGCGCGTCGAGCAAAGCGGCCCACACCGAGCGCGGATTCCACATGAACCTCGACGGCGTGCTGGAGGGCCGATTCCCCGGCATACAGCTGATCGTCGCCAGGGACGCCTCGGGCAAGGTGCAGGGCTTCCACCGGTACGCGACGGCCGGCGTCGGCAGCGACATCACCCTCGACGTGCCGTGGCGCCGGCGCGGGGCGCCCAATGGCATCGACGAGCGGCTCAGCGTCGACATGATCATGGCCGGCAAAGAAAATGGCGCGCAACGGCTTTCGCTCGCATTCGCGGCCTTCCCGGAAATCTTCGAAGAGAAGGATCGCACCCGCGTCCAGCGCGTGTTCTATCGGTTGATCCACGTCCTCGACCCGTTGATCGCGCTCGAGTCGCTGTACCGATACGTGCGCAAGTTTCACGCGCTGGACGCCCGGCGCTACGCGCTGGTCTCGATGACGCAGATCGGCACGTTGCTGATCGTGTTGCTGTCGCTGGAATTCATGCCGCGCCGGCGACACCTCTGATCGCATCGATCCGGTACCGCTGTGAGGTCGCAAAACCGCCAGCTTCTCGCCGTGGTGAGCTGTTGAGTGGAGGGCGTGAGTTCTCAGATTGCCCTGGCGGCCGCATCGAAATTGCGCGATGAAGCCATGCGCGAATTCATTTCGAGTTTGTCGGGGTTGCAGGCCACGGCGCCCACCTGGTGTTCAGGTTGGAGCGCCCATGACCTCACCGCGCACGTGGCGGCCGCCGCAAAGGAACGAGCCGATCTCATCGACGAGCACCTGGCGGGTGAGCCGGCCAGGGCGACCCGCTCGTGGGAGGTGCGCGAGCCGCCATTCCGGGCGATGCCCGACGCGGCGCTTCGAGAACGGCTGGTAGACGAAGCGTTTCGCTTCGAGTCGGCCGTGGCGGCGCTCGGCGAAAGCGACACGATCGTGTACACGGGGTGGACGATGAGCGCCGAGCGGCTTCGCATGCATAGTCATAGCGAGGTGGTGCTGCACCGATGGGATCTCGTGGGTGACGACGACGTCAGCGTCCGCTTGCTCTCCGATGCCGCGATGGTGGGCCACGCGGTCGCGGTGTTCGACGCGGTGCCCGCGTTGGCGGAAGCGCAGCGCTGGCGTCGCACGGACCCGCGGGCGCAGCCGGTGGTGCTGCGCAGCGGTGGCCGCCCGGATGTTGTTGTGTCGCCGGGGGAGGGCCTATCCCAGCAGCCGACCGGCCGCGGAGTCGTGATAGAGCTGCGGCCCCACGAGCTGCCGCTTCTCTTGTGGGGACGCTGCCCCTCGAGGATGCGCGACCCGAACCTCAACGCCGACTCGATAGCCGACGTGTTGCGGCGACTAAGCCGCGCCGGCGGCGCTGACTCAAATTCGTAGTTCGCGACAGCCAATGTCGTCGGGTAGGTGGTGGGTAGCCACCACCACGGTCCGGTCCGCGGGCATCAGCGCGGAACCGGGGCCCAGCAGGTCGCGCAGAATCGGTTCGGCGTCGACGGCGTCCAGGTGTTCGGTGGGCTCGTCGAGCAGCACGATCCGGGCGGGCGCGAGGAGCGCCCGCGCCAGCAGCAGCCTCCTGCGCTGACCGCCCGAAAGGGCCTGCGCGCCACCGGTCAACACCGTCGACAGGCCGTCGGGCAAACCGGCGAGCCAGGCGCCGAGCCCGACCGCATCGAGCGCGACCCCCAGTTCGGCGTCCGCGCAGTCTCCGCGGGCGACCAGCAGGTTGTCCCGGACCGTCGTGGCGAAGACGTGCGCGTCCTCGGCGAAAAATCCGACCGCGCCGCGTAAGTCCTCTTCCCGGAAGTCCGTCACGTCGGTGCCGCCGAGGGTCACCCGTCCCTCCAGCGGGGACAGCAGCCCGGCCAGCGTCATCAACAGCGTGGTTTTGCCGGACCCGCTGGGACCGGTGACGGCCAGCCGGGCGCCCGGGGGGAGCTCCAGGGTGATGCGGTTCGAGCGGGCGGCTCCGGCGTGCCCGGCGTGGATGTCGGCGGCCAACACGGCCGCGGGTTCCGGCGGGGCCGCGGCCGATTCGGGCTGCTGCGGGAGGTCGCCCGCCGTGAGGTCGAGCAGCCGGCGCGCGGCGATGCGCGACCGCGTCAACTGGATGGCGGCGGCCGGTAGCGGGGTCATCGCCTCGAATGCGGACAGCGGCAACAACATCAGGACGGCCAGCGTGGTGGGTGCGACCGAGGGGGCCAGGCCGATGCCGGCGACCACCGCGCCCAGCACGCTCGCCCCGATCGCCGCTGTGGGCGCGGCTTCGGCCAGGGCGGCCGGCCTGGCGGCGGCGTCGAGCGCCGCCCCCCATGCGCGTTGGCGGCGTTGCGATTCGGCGATGACGCGGGGCAGCAGGCCGGCGACGCGGAGCTCGGGCGCGTGTTCCAGCGCGATCATCGCCGAGGTGTCGCGCTGGGAATGCTGCTGCCGCGCAAGGCTTTCCTGGCTCGCCGCGGCCTTGCCCGCGAGTCGCGGAGCGGCGAAGCCCGCGACCAGCAGGCTGATCGCCAACACCACAGCGGCCGGTAGCGAGATGGCCGCGATCACCGCGGTTGCCGCCACGGCCAGTACCACCGCGACGCCGATCGGCACCACGGCACGCACCAGCACGTTGGCCAGTTCTTCGACGTCGGAGCCCACTCGGGTGACGAGCTCGCCGCTGTGCAGACGAACGGCGGCCGCCGCGGGCCCCTGGGCCAGCCGCTGGTAGATCCCCGCCCGGGCGGTGCCGGCCGCGCGCAGCGCGGTGTCGTGGGTGACCAGCCGCTCGCAGTAGTGCAACACGCCCCGCGAAATCGCGAACGCGCGCACCGCGACGGCCGCGACCGACAGGTCGACCACCGGCGGCATCTGCCAGGCCCGCGTGATGAGCCACGCCGAGACGCCGGCCAGCGCCAGCGCGCTGCCCAGTGACAGCACACCCAGCGCGATCGCCCCCACGATGCGGAGGAGCCGGGGCCGCAGCAGCGGCGCGGCCGCCAACAGCGGATCAGACCGGGGCATAACGCACCCCACTGTCGGCGACCACTTCGACCACCCGGTCGCCGATGGCCAGAACCGGTTCG
This sequence comes from Mycobacterium sp. E2497, assembly GCF_001668695.1. Taxonomy (NCBI): domain Bacteria; kingdom Bacillati; phylum Actinomycetota; class Actinomycetes; order Mycobacteriales; family Mycobacteriaceae; genus Mycobacterium; species Mycobacterium sp. E2497. Next base: position 68,953 of record NZ_LZKD01000025.1, on the reverse strand, counting down.
CGGTGACCGACGACCACGACGGTCGCGCCGGCCCGGGCGCGCTCCACGATCGCTCGCAACACGCGTTGCTCGGCCCGGGCGTCCAGGTGGGCGGTGGGCTCGTCGAGCAACAGCACTGCCGCCGACGATCCGAGTGCGCGGGCGAGCCCGAGCCGTTGCCGCTGTCCCAGGGACAGGCCGACGCCGCCCCGGCCGAGCACGGTGTCCAGCCCGTCGGGCAGGTCACCCAGCACCGCGTCGAAAACGGATGCCGCGCAAGCCGTCTCAAAATCGTCGAGATTGCCGAACAGCACCAGGTTGTCCCGGACGGTGCCCGGAACCAGTGCGGGGCGCTGCGGAAGCCAGGACAGCTGCCGCCACCACGCGCCGGGCTCGAGGTCGGCGACGTCGACTCCGGCCACGGTCACGCGGCCGCACGTCGGCGCGGTGACCCCGGTGATCGCCTGCAGGGTCGTGCTCTTGCCCGCGCCGTTGCGTCCGGTCAGCACCGTCACCGAGCCGGGTGCGATGACCGCGGTGAGGTCGTGGGGCGCATGGCCGTCACGGCCGGCGACGCTGAGCCCGTCGAGACCGATCTCCGCGCCTCGGGCGGTGACCGTCCGGCCCTGGGCCCGCGGGGGAGCCGGCTCGCCGATGAGGGCGAAGGCCTTGTCGGCGGCGGTCCTTCCGTCCTGCGCGGCATGGAATTCCACACCGATCCGGCGCAGCGGCCAGTAGACGTCGGGTGCCAGCAACAGCACCGTGAGGCCCGTCGCCAACGTCATCTCGCCGAACACCAGGCGGAACCCGATCCCCACCGCGATCAGCGCCACGCCCAGCGTCGCCAGCAGTTCCAGCACCAGCGCCGACAGGAAGGCGATCCGCAGTGTCGCCATCGCCGAGCGGCGATGCGCGGCGGCCAGTTCGGCGATGCGCCGTTCCGGGCCCCGGACGCGTCCCAGCGCCCGCAGCGTGGGGATGCCGGCGATGAGGTCGAGCAGCCGCCCCTGCAGCGTCGTCATGGCGGCCAGGGCGGCCGCGGACCGGTCGGCGGTGGCCAGGCCGATGAGCACCATGAAGATCGGTATGAGCGGCAGGGTGATGGCCACGATCACCGTGGACCTCAGGTCGTAGAACGCGATGACGGCGACGGTCGCCGGGGTCAGGATTGCGGCGAGCAACAACGTGGGGAGGTAGCCGGTGAAGTAGGGACGCAGGCCGTCGAGACCTCGGGTGACCACCACCGCGGCCTCGTCGCGTTGGGCGGCGAGCTCACCGGGCTGCCGGGCCGTCACCGCGGTCAGCACCTGACCGGACAGCTCGGCGATGACCGCGCTCGCGCCCCGTTGGCCCAGGCGGCCCTGAAGCCACTGCGCCAGCGTGCGAACGGTCCACAGCGCCAACAGGATCGACAGCGGCCCGAGCCAGGCCCGCAGGCCGTGCGCCGCATGGTCGCGCACGGCGCGGGCGACCACGCCCGCCAGCACGACCGCCGAGCCGATCGCGCAGCCGGAGATCACCACTCCGCAGCAGACCGTTGCGCCCAGGTAGCGCCGCAACGCGCTCGATGCCCGCCACAGTCGCGGGTCCAGGGGCCCCCGCGCTCTCGATCTTGATCCGGGCGGCGAGTTCGTTGCGGTCAGGACACGTGCCTCGTCAGGCCGATCGACGGCGGTATCCGGTCCGCCGAGATCCGTTGCCGGAACACCCAATACGTCCAGGCCTGGTACACCACCGTCAGCGGCGCCATGAACGCGGTGACCCACGTCATGACCTTGAGGGTGTAGGGCGTCGACGAGGCGTTGTGGATCGTCAGGCTCCACTGCGGGTTCAGTGTCGAGGGCACCAGGTTGGGGTAGAGCGCGCCGAACAGCAGGATCACCACCGACCCGACGACGATCGCCGTGCACGTGAACGCCCAGCCGTCGGAGACGCGCCGCCACACCAGCAGCACGGCCGCCAGCTGCGCCACCACGGCGACCGCGAGCACCAGCCAGGTCCAGTCCTTGCCGTGGGCCAGTTGTGTCCAGATGCCAAAGCCCGCAACCAGTCCGGTCACCGGAAGCGACAGCCACACCGCCAGCCGGTGGGCGTCGTCACGGATGGCGCCGGAGGTCTTCAGGGAGATGAAGACCGCACCGTAAAGCAGGAACAGCCCGGCGGTGGCCAGGCCGCCCAGCAGCGTGTAGGGATTGAGCACGTCGGCGATCGACAGGTCGATCTTGCCGGCGCCGTCCACGGGGAGTCCGCGAACCAGGATCGCGAACGCCACACCCCACAACACGGCGGGCAGCCAGGAACCGGCGGCGATGCCGAAATCCGCCCAGCCCCGCCATTTTGTGTCGTCGACCTTCCCGCGCCACTCGATGGCCACGGCGCGCAGGATCATCCCGAACAGGATGGCCAGCAGCGGCAGGTACAGGGTGGAGAACACCGTGGCGTACCAGCCGGGAAAGGCGGCGAACATGGCGGCGCCGCCCACGATCAGCCAGACCTCGTTGCCGTCCCAGATGGGGCCGATGGTGTTCAGCGCCGTTCGCCGGATGGGCTCGGGCTCACCGATGCCGACGCGGGCGAGCGGTTCCATCAGCATGCCGACGCCGAAGTCGAAGCCTTCCAGGACGAAGAAACCGAGGAACAGCAATCCGATGATGCAGAACCACAACTCCTGCAGTCCCATCGGTCAGCTCCTTTCTAGTTCGTGAGCCGGCGCCTAGTAGGCGAACGAAAGCGGCGCCACCTCGTCCTCGCCGGGTGCGGGCGGCGGAGCCGGTTCGGCGTCGTGTTCCCGCGGCCCTTCGGTGACATACCGCTTGAGCAGCCAGAACCAGATGACCGCCAGCACCGCGTACACGAGGGTGAACGTCACCAGGGAGGTGATGACCATGCCGGGCGCATGCTGCGAGACGGCCTCATGGACGGTGAACCGAACCTGTTGGTCGCCGGTGGGATTGGGCGCGACGATCCAGGGTTGCCGCCCCATCTCGGTGAACACCCACCCGGAGATGTTCGCCAGGAACGGCGTGGGAATCGTCAGCAGCGCCAGCCAGGAGAACCACCGTTGGCCGGGCACCCGCCCGCCGCGGGTGAGCCACAGCGCCGCGAGCGCGAACAAGACCGGAACGGCGAGGAACCCGATCATGGCGCGGAACGACCAGTAGGTCACGAACAGGTTGGGCCGGTAGTCGTTCGGGCCGAACCGATACTCGAAGTCCTGCTGGATGTTGCGCACGCCCTGCAACGTGACGTCGCTGGTGCGGCCCTCGGCGAGGAACGGCAGCACGTAGGGGACCTCGATCACGCGGGTGATGCTGTCGCAGTTGTTGTGCGTGCCCACGGTCAGAATCGAGAAGTCGGGATCGGTTTGGGTGCTGCACAACGATTCCGCGGAAGCCATCTTCATCGGTTGCTGAACGAACATCAGCTTGCCCTGGCGGTCGCCGGTGAAGAACAGGCCGACGGCCGCGAGCAGCACCACCCAGCAGCCCAGGATGGCCGCCGGGCGAAACATGGTGCGGGCATCCGATTCACCGGCGGGGGTGGCGGTTTCCGGGCGGCGGGAACGGACCAGAAACCACGCGCTGACGGCGGCGACGAACGTCGCAGCGGTCAGCAACGCGCCGCTGACGGTGTGGGTAAACGCCCACCGCGCAGTGTTGTTGCCCAGCAGCGCGCCGATGCTGTCCAGCTCGGCGCGGTGCGTAACCGGGTTGTAGTGCGCGCCGACCGGGTGCTGCATGAACGAGTTCGCCACGATGATGAAGAACGCGGACATGTTGACACCGATTGCGACGATCCAGATGCAGGCCAGGTGGATCAGCTTCGGCAGCCGATCCCAGCCGAAGATCCACAGCCCGATGAAGGTGGACTCGAAGAAGAAGGCGAACAAGCCTTCCATGGCCAGCGGCGCGCCGAAGATGTCGCCGACAAACCGCGAATACTCGCTCCAGTTCATGCCGAACTGGAATTCCTGGACGATCCCCGTCGCCACGCCGATGGCGAAGTTGATCAAGAACAGCTTGCCGAAGAACTTGGTGAGGCGATACCACGCGGTGTTGCCCGTGGCGACCCACACCGTCTGCATGACGGCGAGCAGGGGCGCCAAACCGATGGTGAGCGGCACGAAGATGAAGTGGTAGACGGTAGTGATACCGAACTGCCACCGAGAAATATCGACGACATTCATCTGTCACTCCCAGGACTGCGTGGCCGTACGCACGGCTACTACGCAGTGTAGTAGAAGGGTCGGGGCGGCGCGACCAAGGGGCGTCAGCCGGTCAGGGCCTTGGAGGCCTTCCGGATGCTGAACGACGACACGATCTCGAAGATGCCGAGGACCACGAACCACACCCCGACCACGAGCGCCAGCGTCACAATGGATTCCAGCGGCGACGCGAGGACGACGATGCCGGCCAGCAGGCTGATGATGCCGATGAAGATGGCCCATCCCCGACCCGGCAGAAGCGGATCCTGGATGGCCGAAATCGTCGTGCCCACGCCGCGAAAGATGAATCCGATCCCAATCCAGATGGCCAGCAACAGGATTGCGTAACCCTGACCGAAATGGCGAAACGCCAACAACGCCAGGATGAGTGACGCGGCCCCGCTGATGAACAACAGGATCCGGCTTCCCGCCGAGACATGCAGGCTGAAAGCGAAGAACACCTGTGCGGCGCCGGTGATCAACAGGTAAACGCCGAATGCGACCGCGGCGACCACGATGGAGATTCCGGGCCACGCCAGCACCAGCACGCCGAGGGCGAGCGACAGGATTCCCGATAGCAGGGTCGATTTCCACAGATGCGGCAACAAACTTGGAGCGGGCAGAGATCCAGGTGTGGTTTGCATGGCCGCAGTGTGACACAAACGCCGCCCCCGGTATAGGGCACTTTGGGCTACACGTGGGCCGTACGCGAATCCTCGGCCAGCAGATCGGCCGACTCGTCGGTCGCCTTGCGACCGATCAGGTACCAGGTGCGCATCAGGCCTTTGCCTTTGACGTCGATGTGGCCGCGCTCCTGCAGCACGAATTCGTCCTTGAGGCGCTCGTACATGGCCTCGGGCACCTGAATTCGGCCCACCGAGTCGGTGGATTCCATCCGGGACGCGACGTTGACCGCGTCGCCCCACACGTCGTAGAAGAAGCGCCGCGAACCCACGACACCGGCAACCACCGGCCCGCACGCCATGCCCACCCGCAGCGGGACCGCATTGCCGTGCGGATCCTTCAGCCGGGCCGCGACATTGGCCATGTCGAGCGCGAAGTCCGCCAGGGCCTGCGCATGGTCCGGTCGGGCCCGCGGGACCCCGCTGACCACCATGTAGGAGTCGCCGCTGACTTTGATCTTCTCCAGGCCGTGCTTGTCCACCAGGGCGTCGAAGGCGCTGTAGAGCCGGTCGAGGAAGCGCACGAGGTCGGCCGGCGCCGCGCCGCTGGCCCGCTCGGTGAACCCGACGATATCGGCGAACAGCACGGAGGCGACGTCGAACTTGTCGGCGATGATGCCGCGGTCCGGCTCCTTGAGCCGCTCGGCGATGCTGGCGGGCAACATGTTTGCCAGCAGCGCCTCCGAGCGCTCGTACTGCGATTCCATCACGGCCTCGGCGCGAGCGGTGTCGCGAAGGGCGAACCACACCGTCACGACCACCATCACGACGCTGGAGACCGCGGTCACGATGAAACCGGTCGACTGGACCCAGGCCGGCTGCAGCCCGGTGTCGCGGGGGACCAGGAACTCGACGGCGACGATCAGGCCGGCGGCGACAGCGGCCAGCGCCGAGGCCAAGATGATGTGTTCGATTCCGAGCAACAGCACGACGATGCAGGCGCCCACCAGGAAGAAGAACTGAGCTCCCGACCCGGTGCCGACGTCCACGCAGCTGGCGAAGACGGACACGTAGGCCGCGCCCAGAAAGGTGAGCGGCGCGACCAGTTCGCCGAAGCGCTGTAGCCACGGGACCATCGCGAAGACCATCGCGCCGATGACGTTGATCGAACTCACCTGCCACAACCAGGCCCCGCTGAGAATCTGCACCAGCACGAAGCTCGCGCTCACCGTCACGGCGAGCCATGAGGTGATGGTGAGGATTCTGGCGCGGCGCGCGGCGCTCGCGGCGTAATGCTGGTTGCGGTCGCGCGTCTGCGCCCGCACCGCGGCTACGCAGTCCGGGCTTCTCGACGAGCCGTCCGACACGGGTGGGGCGCCGCACTTCCTAGCCGCCACGTTCAAAGCGTAATCGTTGAGCTCGGGTTTGTCGGCTCTTGGCGGGGCGAATTGCGATCGAGGCCGCACCGGAATGCCTTCTCGATGGCCGCCGTCACCGGCCCGCGGAAATTGTAAGAAAAATTTTGACTTAAGGGGTTTACAAAATTTTCCAGCGTGTTATTAAACATATGTCGGGCTGTGATCTGGATCATGTGTCCCTCTAATGCGGGAGTGCGGTGTGGCGAGTCTGGGCAGCAGGATCGGGATCGCGCTGATGTTGGCGTGCACCGCGGTGGCGACGCCCGCCTGCGGAGTGGGGTGTGGCGCGGGCGCGCTGCTGCGGGTCGCCACCGACTCGATGCAGAACGATCCGATGCAGGTCAACGTCGTGCATTCAGAAGAACAGGTGTGCATCAGCCATTAGCCCGAGAGCGCAAAACCAGCCGGGGCCAGGCCCGCGATAGGTTCCCGAGTGCTGCCCGCGCGAGGGCCGACGCGGGTGCTGGATGGGCCGTGGCGACGTCTGCCGACGCGACGGGCCCATCGCTCATTTCGTTTAGCAGCCGATCACGTTAAAATGAAATGAATTCAACCGCAGCCGTGCGCTTCTGTTAATAACAATACCTACCGCTGAGCGTCAAGTGTTTGAAATTGACGAATTCATACTTTTGGAATGTACTTTACGGGATTTCCAAACTCGGGACTCGGGGCGGACGACAGAACCGCCGCTTCAGTACCGGACATCGTCGTGTAGCCCTCGGCCAGTTTGTCGGGTTCGCGCGCGGTGCGTCGCGACGGGCGGTTGTTTGCCGGTGCTGCCCGCGGTGCCCTCGGTGGGATTCGAACCCACACTGGACGGGTTTTGAGTCCGTTTCCTCTGCCAGTTGGGATACGAGGGCTTAATTCTGCTCGAGTCCGGCCTCCTACCTTAGAGGCAGCCTCCCACCATAGAGGATTTGGCGCGGCCGCCCGTCTGACCGCCCCCGAGGTCGCTGGTCTGACGCGTTCACGACACAATGTCGGTCATGACAGGCCCCACGACCGACACCGACGCCGCTGTGCCGCGCCGGGTCCTGATCGCGGAAGACGAAGCGCTGATCCGAATGGACCTCGCAGAGATGCTGCGAGAGGAGGGTTACGAGATCGTCGGGGAGGCCGGCGACGGACAGGAAGCTGTCGAGCTGGCCGAACGCCACCAGCCCGACCTGGTGATCATGGACGTGAAGATGCCCCGCCGCGACGGGATCGACGCCGCGTCGGAGATCGCCAGCAAGCGCATCGCACCCATCGTCGTCCTGACCGCCTTCAGCCAGCGCGACCTGGTGGAGCGCGCGCGCGACGCCGGGGCGATGGCCTACCTGGTGAAGCCCTTCACGATCAGCGACCTGATCCCGGCCATCGAGCTGGCCGTCAGCCGCTTCGCTGAGATCACCGAGCTGGAGCGGGAGGTGGCGACGCTGTCCGACCGGCTGGAGACGCGCAAGCTCGTCGAACGCGCCAAGGGCCTGCTGCAGACCAAACAGGGCATGACCGAGCCCGAAGCGTTCAAGTGGATTCAGCGCGCTGCCATGGACCGGCGGACCACGATGAAGCGGGTCGCCGAAGTCGTCCTGGAAACCCTCGGCGCCGAAGAGGAGTAGGCGCTCAGCCGTCGGGTGTGCGCTCAGGGCTTTGAGTGTGCACTGAGGGTGGCGACACGCCGGGCGAGGCCGCCGTGGCCGCACACTCGATGAACGAGAGCGTCAGCGCGCCACGATCACCGACGAGCCGTGCCCGAACAGTCCCTGGTTGGCCGTGACGCCGACCGTGGCGTTCTCCACCTGGCGGCCGGTCGCCTGGCCGCGCAGCTGCCAGGTCAGCTCGCAGACCTGGGCGATGGCCTGCGCGGGGATGGCCTCGCCGAAGCAGGCCAGACCGCCGGACGGGTTGACCGGCACCCTGCCGCCGATGGTCGTCGCGCCGCTGCGCAGCAGCGCCTCCGCCTCACCCTTCGGGCACAGGCCCAGGTGCTCGTACCAGTCGAGCTCGAGCGCGGTGGACAGGTCGTAGACCTCGGCCAGGCTGACGTCCTCGGGCCCGATGCCCGCCTCGGCATAGGCAGCATCCAGGATCTGATCCTTGAACACCCGCTCCGGCGCGGGCACCGCGGCGGTGGAATCCGTTGCGATGTCAGGTAATTCGGGCAGGTGCTGCGGGTAGCGCGGGGTGACCGTGCTGACCGCGCGCACCGACGGGACACCGTCGAGTGAGCCGAGGTGCTTGCGGGCGAACTCGGCGCTGGCGACGATCAGGGCCGCCGCGCCGTCGGAGGTGGCGCAGATGTCGAGCTGTCGCAGCGGGTCGGCCACCACCGGGCTGGCGAACACGTCGTCGACCGAGGCCTCCTTGCGGTAGCGCGCATTCGGGTTCTGCAGGCCGTGCCGCGAGTTCTTCACCTTCACCTGGGCGAAGTCCTCGGATGTCGCGCCGTACAGGTCCATCCGGCGGCGCGCCAGCAGCGCGAAGTACACCGGGTTCATCGCGCCGATCAGGTGGAAGCGCTGCCAGTCGGGATCGTTCTTGCGTTCCCCGCCGACGGGGGCGAACGCGCCCTTGGGGGTGGTGTCGGCGCCGATCACCAGCGCGACGTCGCAGAAGCCGGCCAGGATCTGCGCCCGCGCGCTCTGCAGCGCCTGGGAGCCGCTGGCGCACGCGGCGTAGCTCGAGCTCACCGGCACGCCGTTCCAGCCCAGCTTCTGGGCGAACGTCGACCCGGCGATGAAGCCCGGGTAGCCGTTGCGGATCGTGTCCGCGCCGGCGACCAATTGGATTTGTGTCCAGTCCAGGCCGGCCTCGGCCAGCGCGGCGCGCGCCGCGACCACCCCGTATTCGGTGAAGTCACGACCCCACTTGCCCCACGGGTGCATGCCGGCGCCCAGGATGTACAGCGGTTCGGGCATCAGGCGATCCTCCACGCATAGACGAGGCGCTGCACACCTTCGTCGTCGGTGAACAGCGGCATCGTGGTCAACTCCATCTCCATGCCGACCTTCAGATCCTCGGCCAGCGTCCCCTCGACCACCTTGCCCAGCACGATCAGCCCTTCGGCGGCCAGCTCGACCGCGGCGATGGCGAACGGCTCGAACGGATCCGGGGCCGGGTAGGGCGGGGGCGGCGGGTACCGGTTCTCGGTGTAGCTCCACAGCGTTCCCCGGGTCGACAACGCGACGGGCTCGAGTGTGTCGCTGGCGCAGGCGGGGTTGGGGCAGTTGTTCTCGCGCGGCGGGAAGACATAGGTGCCGCACTCGGGGCACTTGCCGCCGATCAGATGCGGGTTGCCTGCTTCATCGGTGGCGAACCATCCGTCGATCGCGGGTTCTTGGCTGGTGACCTCTGGCACTCGGCCAGACTACCCAGCCGCAATGCAAAACTGAAACGTGTTGCAGTTCTGGCCCCGGGTGGTCGGGGACGCGTGCCGCGTCGTACCGGGTGCCTAGAGTGTGAGCCGTGAGCACCATCGCCGAGGAGCAGACGAAGCCGACGCTGATGCTGCTCGACGGCAATTCGCTGGCCTTCCGCGCGTTCTACGCCCTGCCCGCCGAGAACTTCAAGACCCGGGGCGGCCTGACCACCAACGCCGTGTACGGCTTCACCGCGATGCTGATCAACCTGCTGCGCGACGAGGCGCCCACGCACGTGGCCGCCGCGTTCGACGTGTCGCGGCAGACCTTCCGCTCCGAGCGGTACCCGGAGTACAAGGCGAACCGATCGTCGACGCCCGACGAGTTTCACGGCCAGATCGACATCACCAAGGAAGTGCTGAACGCGCTCGGCATCACGGTGCTCGCCGAGCCCGGCTTCGAGGCCGATGACCTGATCGCGACGCTGGCCACCCAGGCCGAGAACGCGGGGTTCCGCGTCCTGGTGGTCACCGGGGACCGGGACTCCCTGCAATTGGTGAGCGACGACGTGACGGTGCTGTATCCGCGCAAGGGCGTCAGCGAGCTCACCCGGTTCACGCCCGAGGCCGTCGTCGAGAAGTACGGGCTGACCCCCACGCAGTACCCCGACTTCGCCGCCCTGCGTGGCGATCCCAGCGACAACCTGCCCGGCATCCCCGGCGTGGGGGAGAAGACCGCGTCGAAATGGATCGCCGAATACGGCTCGCTGCAAGGCCTGGTGGACAACGTCGACTCGGTGCGCGGGAAGGTCGGGGACGCGCTGCGGGCCAACCTCGCCAGCGTGATCCGCAACCGCGAGCTGACCGACCTCGTCAAGGACGTGCCGCTGGCGCAGACCCCGGACACGCTGCGCATGCAGCCGTGGGATCGCGACCACATCCACCGGCTCTTCGACGACCTCGAGTTCCGGGTGCTGCGCGACCGGTTGTTCGACACGCTGGCCGCGGTGGAGCCCGAGGTCGACGCGGGTTTCGACGTGCGCGGCGGTGCACTGCAGCCCGGCGAGCTAGCCGTCTGGCTGGCCGGGCACAGCTCGGGCAAGCGCTTCGGCCTGGCCGTCGTCGGCACTCACCTGGCGTACGACGCCGACGCCACCGCGCTGGCCATCGTGTCCGCCGACGGTGAGGGCCGCTACATCGACACCTCGGCGCTCGAGCCCGACGACGAGGCGGCGCTGGCGTCCTGGCTGGCCGACCCCGGTCCGCCCAAGGCGCTGCACGAAGCCAAGCTGGCCATGCACGACCTCGCCGGCCGGGGATGGACGCTGGCCGGCGTCACCTCCGACACCGCGCTGGCCGCCTACCTGGTGCGCCCCGGGCAGCGCAGTTTCTCCCTCGAGGACCTCTCCCTGCGCTACCTACGGCGAGAGCTGCGCGCGGAAACAACTGAACAGCAACAACTTTCGCTTCTCGACGATACCGACGGCACGGACGACCAGGCGGTGCAGACGCTGATCCTGCGGGCCGTGGCGGTGCTCGACCTCGCCGACGCGCTCGACGAGGAGCTGGCCCGCATCAACTCCACATCGCTGCTGGGCGGCATGGAGTTGCCGGTGCAGCGGGTGCTGGCCGGGATGGAACACACCGGTATCGCAGTCGATTTGGGTCTGCTCGGCGAGCTGCAGAGCGAGTTCGCCCAGCAGATCCGCGATGCGGCCGAGGCGGCCTACGCGGTGATCGGCAAGCAGATCAACCTGGGGTCGCCGAAGCAGTTGCAGGCGGTGCTGTTCGACGAGCTGGAGATGCCGAAGACCAAGCGCACCAAGACCGGTTACACCACCGACGCGGACGCCTTGCAGTCGCTGTTCGACAAGACCGGCCACCCGTTCCTGCAGCACCTGCTCACCCACCGCGACGTCACCCGGCTCAAGGTCACCGTGGACGGGCTGCTGGCCTCGGTGGCCTCCGACGGTCGCATCCACACCACGTTCAACCAGACCATCGCGGCGACGGGCCGGTTGTCCTCGACCGAACCGAACCTGCAAAACATCCCGATCCGCACCGAGGCCGGCCGGCGGATCCGCGACGCGTTCGTGGTCGGCGACGGCTACAGCGAGCTGATGACGGCCGACTACAGCCAGATCGAGATGCGGATCATGGCGCACCTCTCCCGGGACGAGGGGCTCATCGAGGCCTTCAACACGGGGGAGGACCTGCATTCGTTCGTCGCGTCGCGGGCGTTCGGCGTGCCCATCGAGGAGGTCACCGCCGAGCTGCGCCGGCGGGTCAAGGCGATGTCGTACGGGCTGGCGTACGGGCTGAGCGCCTACGGCCTGTCGCAACAGCTGAAGATCTCCACCGAAGAGGCGAAGGAACAGATGGAGGCCTACTTCGCCCGGTTCGGCGGGGTGCGCGACTACCTGATGAACGTCGTGGACCAGGCGCGCAAGGACGGCTACACCTCGACGGTGCTGGGCCGCCGCCGTTACCTTCCCGAGCTGGACAGCAGCAACCGCCAGGTGCGGGAGGCCGCCGAGCGGGCGGCGCTCAACGCCCCCATCCAGGGCAGCGCCGCCGACATCATCAAGGTGGCGATGATCGAGGTCGACAAGGCGATCAAGGAGGCGGGGCTGAAATCCCGCATGCTGCTGCAGGTCCACGACGAGCTCCTGTTCGAGGTCGCGCCCGGCGAACGCGACCAACTCGAGGCCCTGGCCCGCGAGAAGATGGGCGGCGCCTACCCGCTCGACGTCCCGCTGGAGGTTTCGGTGGGGTACGGCCGCTCGTGGGACGCCGCCGCGCACTAGCGCGGGAAATCCCCTAGGCAGCGCATTTACCGGCGCGTCGGCGCCCGGGTGTGATTTCATGGTGAAAAAATTTGGCCCGAATTCGCACTGGCGTCACTTTCACCGTGGCCGACCGCCCGGTATGGCGCAGGTGACGCGCCGCCCGGGTTTGGCCAGCGTGTACGCAGTCGAGTAACCTCAATAGGTAAATCCCAGTTTTGTCCCTACGACCCAACCTGTCCGGAGCAACCCACCACATGCCGAGTCCCACCGTCACCTCGCCCCAAGTAGCCGTCAACGACATCGGCTCCAGCGAGGACTTTCTTGCCGCAATAGACAAAACGATCAAGTACTTCAACGATGGCGACATCGTCGAGGGGACGATCGTCAAAGTGGACCGGGACGAGGTGCTCCTCGACATCGGCTACAAGACCGAGGGCGTCATCCCCGCCCGCGAGCTCTCCATCAAGCACGACGTCGACCCCAGCGAGGTCGTTTCCGTCGGCGATGAGGTCGAAGCGCTTGTCCTCACCAAGGAGGACAAAGAGGGCCGCCTGATCCTGTCCAAGAAGCGCGCCCAGTACGAGCGCGCCTGGGGCACCATCGAGGCGCTCAAGGAGAAGGACGAGGCCGTCAAGGGCACCGTCATCGAGGTCGTCAAGGGTGGCCTGATCCTCGACATCGGCCTGCGTGGCTTCCTGCCCGCGTCGCTGGTCGAGATGCGCCGGGTCCGCGATCTGCAGCCGTACATCGGCAAGGAGATCGAAGCCAAGATCATCGAGCTGGACAAGAACCGCAACAACGTGGTGCTGTCGCGCCGGGCCTGGCTGGAGCAGACCCAGTCCGAGGTGCGCAGCGAGTTCCTCAACCAGCTGCAGAAGGGCGCCATCCGCAAGGGTGTGGTTTCCTCCATCGTCAACTTCGGCGCGTTCGTCGACCTGGGCGGTGTGGACGGCCTGGTGCACGTCTCCGAGCTCTCCTGGAAGCACATCGACCACCCGTCCGAGGTCGTCCAGGTCGGTGACGAGGTCACCGTCGAGGTGCTCGACGTCGACATGGACCGCGAGCGGGTCTCGTTGTCGCTCAAGGCAACCCAGGAAGACCCGTGGCGGCACTTCGCCCGCACGCACGCCATCGGCCAGATCGTGCCCGGCAAGGTCACCAAGCTGGTTCCGTTCGGCGCGTTCGTCCGCGTCGAGGAGGGCATCGAGGGCCTGGTGCACATCTCCGAGCTGGCCGAGCGGCACGTCGAGGTGCCCGACCAGGTGGTCGCGGTCGGCGACGACGCGATGGTCAAGGTCATCGACATCGACCTGGAGCGCCGCCGGATCTCGTTGTCGCTCAAGCAGGCCAACGAGGACTACACCGAGGAATTCGACCCGGCGAAGTACGGCATGGCCGACAGCTACGACGAGCAGGGCAACTACATCTTCCCCGAGGGCTTCGACGCCGAGACCAACGAATGGCTCGAGGGATTCGAGAAGCAGCGCGCCGAGTGGGAGGCCCGTTACGCCGAGGCCGAGCGCCGGCACAAGATGCACACCGCGCAGATGGAGAAGTTCGCCGCGGCCGAGGCGGCCGGGCACGCCGAGCAGTCGTCGGGCAACGGCGCGCGCGAGGAGAAGGCGGCCGGCGGGTCGCTGGCCAGCGACGCCCAATTGGCCGCCCTGCGGGAGAAGCTCGCCGGCAACGCCTAACAGCGGTCCCGCATGCTGCGTATCGGGTTGACCGGTGGCATCGGCGCCGGCAAGTCGGCGCTGTCGGCCACCTTCGCGAAATGCGGTGCGGTCATCGTCGACGGCGACGTCATCGCGCGCGAAGTGGTCCAGCCGGGCACCGAGGGGCTGGCGGCGCTGGTCGACGCGTTCGGTGACGACATCCTGCTTCCCGACGGATCGCTGGATCGTCCCGCGTTGGCCGCCAAGGCCTTTGCCGATGACGAGGCGCGCCAACGGCTGAACGGTATCGTGCACCCGCTGGTCGGCAAGCGCCGCGCCGAGATCATCGCCTCGGTGCCCGAGGACTCGGTTGTCGTGGAGGACATTCCGCTGCTGGTGGAGTCGGGGATGGCGCCGCTGTTCCCACTGGTCGTCGTGGTGCACGCCGACGTCAGGGTGCGGGTGCGGCGGCTGGTCGACCAACGCGGCATGCCCGAATCCGACGCCCGCGCGCGGATCGCGGCGCAGGCCAGCGACGAGCAGCGTCGTGCGGTCGCCGATATCTGGGTGGACAACTCAGGCAGCCCGGAGGACCTGGTGCAGCGGGCACATGAGCTGTGGGACCACCGGATACGGCCCTTCGCGGAGAACCTGAGTCGGCGTCAGTACGCCCGGGCGGCGGCGCGGTTGGTGCCGCCCGATCCGGGCTGGCCGGACCAGGCGCGGCGGATCGCGAACCGGTTGCGGACCGCCTGTGGGCACCGGGCGATTCGGGTGGACCACATCGGTTCGACCGCCGTGCCGGACTTTCCGGCCAAGGACGTCATCGACATGCAGATCACCGTCGAATCCCTGGCCGTCGCCGACGAACTCGCCGAGTCGCTGCTGGCCGCCGGTTATCCGCGCATCGAAAGCATCACCTCCGACGTCGCCAAGCCCGATGCCCGCAGCGCCGTCGAGCGATACGACCACACTGACGATGCGACGTTGTGGGACAAGCGGATTCACGCCTCGGCGGATCCGGGGCGTCCGACCAACGTGCACATCCGGGTGGACGGCTGGCCCAATCAACAGTTCGCCCTGTTGTTCGTGGCCTGGCTGTCGGCCGACGCGGACGCGCGGGCCGACTACCTGTCCGTGAAGCGGTCAGCCGAAATCGAGGCCGGCGGCGGCGACACCGCGCCGTACGTCGCGGTCAAGGAGCCGTGGTATGCCGACGCCTACCGGCGCGCGTGGGCGTGGGCGGACTCCGCGGGCTGGCGGCCCGAGCCCAAGCCTTAGGCCGGCAAGGGTGCGCCGCATGCCAGCGCACCGTTGTTGGGGTCCGTGTTTCCCGGTGTGGGCCGGACCATTTGGTCGGTCTGGGTGAAAACGTTGTCGTCGACGTCGATCTCGCAGTGCACGTTCGCCGAGTAGGGGAAGTGCAGCACGATGCGCATCCCGGCTTGTTGCGGATCGGGCAGCACGGTGTTGGCTTCGAATGCGTTGCCGGGCATGGACGGCAGGTTGGTGGTGTTGGTCTGGCCGCCGTTGATGATGAACGTGGCCTGACTGCCGGTGGTCAGCGCGTCGATCCGGGCGCGGTAGGTGATGTTGTGCAGGTCCGCCCGCGCGGTCGCCGGGCTCAACTGGGAGCCGACGGCGACGATCGTCACCGCGGTGATCGGCAGCAACCTGCTCCCGGTGCAGCTCATGGTTGCTGACATTACGCTCGCCGGCTTCCCGGGACCAGGTGGTCACGCCCCGGTCTCGCGCACCACCTCGGCGGCGTCCTTGTCCGTGCGGATGCCCAGATAGCGCGGGTGGCGCAGCTTCCCGTCGCGGGTCCACTCGGTGAAACCGATCTGGACCACCAATTCCGGGCTCGCCCAGTGGGCGTCGGGTTCCCGCACCAGGCCGCGGCTGAAGGGCGGCGTGTCGCGTGTGATCGCCGATAGCCGCCCGTGCAGTCGGCGCAGCGTGGCGTCGTCGAAGCCGGTGCCGACCTTCCCGGCGTAGACCAGGTCGCGGCCGTCGTAATAGCCCAGCAGCAGCGCGCCCAGCTCGACCCGGCTGCCCTTGGGGCTGGTGTAGCCGCCGACCACGAACTCCTGGTCGCGCACGCACTTGAACTTCAGCCAATTCCTCGAGCGGCCACCGTCATACCTCGAATCGGCCAGCTTCGCGATCACCCCTTCGTCGCCGCGCTCACAGGCCGCGCGGTAGGCGGCCAGGCCGTCCCCAACCCGATGCGAGGTGTACCGGAGCGGACCGCCGAACTCGATCGCCTTGCGCAGCAGCCGCTTACGCCACAGCAGCGGCGCGTCGACGGTGGACTTGCCGTCCAGGTGCAGCAGGTCGAAGACGTAGTAGAAGACTCGCACCGGCGACGCGCGGGCCACCTCGGGGTCGGTGATGCCCAGGCGGGCCTGCAACCGGGCGAAGCTGGTGCGGCGACCCTCGAACGCCACCACCTCGCCGTCCAGCACGAAGCGCGTGCTGTGCTGGGCGGTGACCGCGTCGACCAGCTCCGGGTAGGTGCCGTTGAGCGGCTGGCGGTTTCGCGACAACAGCCGCACCCGGCCGTCGTCGCGAAACGCCAGGCAACGCATGCCGTCGAACTTGCGCTCGAAGATCCAGTTGGGATCGGAGAACCGCTTGTCGGTCAGGGTGGCCAGCGTGGGGGACCGCCAATCGGGCACCGGCTCGTCGTGCAGCGCCTCGCGCACCGCATCGGGCAGGGCCGCCCCTACGTCTCGCGCCACGTCAGCTCCATCCCCTGGCCGGCCAGCCAGCGGGAAAGGTCATAGCCGTTGCGGGCCAGCCCGTCCACGGCGTCCACCGCGCACCGCACCGCCCGCTCGGCGACCTCCGGCGTCAACAGGCCGTGGCGGACGGCCTCCAGCAGCTCGTCGACGTCGGCCAGCTCCGCGCCGTCGCCGGTGCGGACCTCGATGTCGAGGTAGTGGTCTTCCGAACGCCAGACGTCGGGACCGGGCGTGTATTCGCCCACGTCGAGGTAGTAGTCGAGATGACGTTCATGGCCCGGATTGAAGTGAAAGACCGTGGCGCGCAGGCCGAGCGACGGCAGCAGCCACGATTCGAGGTAGTGGAACTGAGCGCGGCCGGGCGTGGGCCGGGCCACGTACAGGCCCCACGGGTGGACCGCATAGTCGTCCACGGCCCGCACGATGCCCTTCGGATCGGTGTTGGTGCGGGCGAGGAGGTCGAACGTCTCGCGCTTCGGTGGGTGGATGAGGCAATCTTAACGACGAAGGCGGATTCTCCAGCGCACGAAACCGGCATAGAACAGCGACAACGCCGCCAGCATGCCCATGTCGAGCAGCCAGACCCTCGACGTGTGTTGCCAGAACCGGTCCTGGGACAGCAGCGAGTCGGGCACCACGTGCCGCAGGTCGACCGTCGACGCCGCGGCGGCGTACCCCCAGCGCGCGGGCATCGCGAAGGACAGCTGGTCCAGCCCCAGCCGGCCGGTCACCGGGACCATGCCGCCGCACAGCACCAGCTGTGCCATCACCGCCACCACGAACAGCGGCATGATCTGCTCGCTGGAGCGCACCAGCGACGAAATCGCCAGGCCGAGAATGGCCGAGGCCACACAGGTGGCCGCGACGGTCGCGAACAGTTCGGCGGTCGCGCCGACGGTCGAATGGCCGAGCAGGACCGCGCCGCGCGTCGGCGCGCTCTTGCCGATCACCACGATGGCGGTGATGATCGCCGACTGCACGATCGCGAACCCGCAGAACACCGCGGTCTTGGCGAGCAGGTAGGCCGTGGTCGACAGCCCGACCGCCTGCTCGCGCTGGAAGATGGGGCGCTCGCCGACCAGGTCGCGAATGGTCAGCGCGGTGCCCATGAACGCCGCCGCGGGCATCAGCAACGCCAGGATCTGCGCCGCTTCATCGGGAGTCCCGGCGTTTGCGCCCGGCAGGTGGAATCCGTTGCTGCCCGGGACGGTCAGCGACAGCGAACCCAGGATGAACGGCAACAGCGCCAGGAAGGCGAAGTACGCGCGATCGGCGACCACCAGGCGGACCTGCCGCCTGGCGACCGTCGAAATCTGGCGCCGCACACTGGTATGCACCGGCTCGCCCAGGGCGCCCGGCTCGGCGGCCTTGTCCGGCAACAGCTTCTGCTTCTGCGCGTCGCGCTGCTCGATGAAGCGCCGGTTGGCCTCCTCGGGATCGGCGCCCACCTTGGTGAAGATCTTCGCCCAGTTGGTGGTGCCCATCGCCGCACCGATCTGGTCGGGCGGACCGCAGTAGGCCGTCTTGCCGCCCGGGGCCACCAACAGCAGCTGGTCGCAGGTGTCGAGGTAGGACAGCATGTGCGTCACCACGATCACCACGCGGCCGGCGTCGGCCAGCTGCCGCAGCATCGTCATGACCTGGTGGTCGAGCGCCGGGTCCAGGCCCGAGGTGGGTTCGTCGAGGATCAGCAGCGACGGGCCGGTGAGCAGCTCGAGCGCCACCGACGCCCGTTTGCGCTGACCGCCGGACAGCTTGTCCACCCGGGTGTCGGCGTGCTTGGTCAGGTCCAGCTCTTCGAGGACCTGCGCGACCACCTTCGCCCGGTCGGATTTGCTGGTGTCGGGCGGCAGGCGCAGTTCGGCGGCGTAGCCGAGCGCCTGGTTGATCGTCAGCTGCCGGTGCACCACGTCGTCCTGCGGGACCATCCCGATGCGGCTGCGCAACGACGCGTATTCGGCGTGAATGTCGTGGCCCTCGAACGTGACCGAGCCGGAGCTGGGCGTGGTGTAGCCGGCGATGAGCCTGGCCAGCGTGCTCTTTCCGGCGCCCGAACCGCCGATCACGGCGGTCAGCGTCCCGGGGCGCGCGATCAGCGAGATGTCGTCCAGCAGCTGTTTGCCGTTGTCGACGACGTACTCGACGTTGCGCACCTCCAGACCGCCGGTGCGCGTCGCGGCATCGCTGCGTTCGGTCAGGGTGCCGTCGCGGAAAACGAGGTCGACGTTGCCGATGGTGACGACGTCGTCGTCGGTCAGGATCGCCGACCCGACCCGGGTGCCGTTGACGAAGGTTCCGTTGATGCTGTTGTCCCGGATCTCGGTGCCCAGGGGCGTCTGCACCAACGTCGCGTGCTGACGGGAGGCCAGCACGTCGGAGACGACGATGTCGCACTCGGCCGCGCGGCCGATCGTCAGGGCGCGGGTGCCCGCGGCCGCCGACGAGCGCGGTGAGAGCAACTTCACAAAGCGCGTCGCCAGGTTCGACACGTCCGCCGACTTGGCGTCGACGACGGTGAGTTCGGCGGCCGGCGCGATGGCGTGCACGACGGTCCGCTCGTTCGTTGGCGTGCCGCGGCCGCCCGGCGTGGGCACGGGCCTGCTGGGTGCGGGCGCCGGCCGAAGCGGCGAAACCGCCTGCCGCGGCGGTGAATTCGGCGGCGCAGGTCGCGGCGCGTGGGGGCCGCTGCGGCCCGGGTTTCGGACCGAATTCGTTTGCTCGGGCAGCGCGGACCACGCCAGCGTCGGCGGCCCGGGCTCCGGGCTCGGCCGGATCCGGCCCGGCCGGTCGGCGTAGCCCTGCTGCGGCCCGATGGCGAAGGTCAGCCGCGGGCCCCGCGGATTGCCGACGTGAATGCTCTGACCGTCGTGGACGTCGATGACCGGCATCCGATAGCCGTTGAGGTAGGTGCCGTTCAGCGAGCCGTTGTCGATCGCCAACCAGCGTCCCTGGTCGAAACGCAGGATCAGGTGGGCGCGCGAGATGCGCGGATCGGCGATGCGCATGTCGGCCTGCATGTCGCGGCCGACGACCACCTCGTGTCCGGCCGCGAAGGATCGTTGGTACCCGTCGTGCCGAATCGTCAGGATGGGCGGGGCGGGTCGAGTCACTACTCAAGTATCGGTGCGTGGCGCGGGTGCTCTCTATTGGAACCGCCTGTGACTTCACTATGTTTCGGTGCGGGCACTCATAACCGTTTCATAGCTTCGTGAGACGAACCCCCCCACCGGGATCCGGCATGATCTTGAACGTAAGGGGGATTTCGGTGCGCCGGGCACATCGTCGTGCCGGCCGAAGCGCCGAAGAAACAAGGCGCCGATCGCGATGCATGTGCCGCGGTGTGGCGCGCCGTGCGGGGTCGCGGCAAGCCCGGGCGGCTACCAGGGGGTGAGGTGATCGATGGACGAGGACAAGGGGGCCACCCGGCGCATCGGTGCCGGGCGCCGGCTGTTGAGCAACCCGCGTCAGGCCCGCGCGGCGCTGCGCGCGGGCTTTCACTCGGTGCCCGCGGTCACCCTCGCCCACCTGTTCCGCCGCATCCCGCCGGTCGGTTCGGCCCCGGGCGCGGAGGTCGAGGCGGCGCCGCACCCCGGCCAGGCCGACGGTTCCCGCCCGTCGATCAACGGCGGGGCGCCGTTCGCGGGCTACACGGTCTTGCGCCAGCTGGGCGCCGGTGGCATGGCCGAGGTGTACCTGGCGCTGCATCCCCGATTGCCGCGCCGCGACGTCATCAAGGTCTTGGCGGAGGCGGTCACGGCTGACCGCGAGTTTCGCGAAAGGTTCAACCGGGAGGCCGATCTCGCCGCGACGCTGTGGCATCCCCACATCGTCGGCGTGCACGACCGGGGGGAATTCAACGGCCACCTCTGGATTTCCATGGACTACGTCGAGGGCACCGACGCCTCCCGGCTGGTGAAGGAGCGCCACCCCGACGGCATGCCGATCGACGAGGTGCGCGCCATCGTGCACGCCGTCGCGGGCGCCCTCGATTACGCCCATGACCGCGGGCTGCTGCACCGCGACGTCAAACCGGCCAACATCCTGCTCACCCATCCCGATGATGGGGAACGTCGAATCCTGTTGGCGGACTTCGGTGTCGCGCGCCATCTGGGTGACATCAGCGGAATCACCGAAACCAACGTCGCCGTCGGAACGGTGGCCTACGCCGCACCGGAACAGTTGACGGGATCCAACATCGACGGCCGCGCGGACCAATACGCTTTGGCGGCAACGGCTTTCCATCTGCTCACCGGTACGCCGCCGTTTCAGCATTCGAATCCGATCGCGGTGATCAGCCAGCACCTGCACGAGGAGCCGCCCCGGCTCAGCGATTACCGACCGGAGCTGGCCCACCTCGACCAGGTGTTCGGCAAGGCCCTGGCCAAACAACCCGAGGACAGGTTCGAGCGGTGTCGCGCGTTCGCCGCCGCCGTCAGCGAGCGAGTCGACGACGTCGTAGATGCCGGCCCCCAGGCCCAGCCGCGCAGCGTCGCGGCGCTGCGCCGCCGGTTCTCCTCGCGGACGCGGTGGGCGGTCGGGCTGGTGTGCGCGATGCTCATCGCCGTGGCGGCCACCTGGTCGGTGCTCTACTCGTTCGAGCCGGACACGCCGCCGGGTAACCCCGCGCTCGCGTCCAAACCGTCCGTCCCCGCGCCCAGCGCCGCGCCGGCAAGCTCCGGCGGGCCGGTGCTCAACGGCACCTACAGGTTCGACTACGACCAAAGCAAGCGCACCACCAACGGCGTCGCGATCCGCCATGACGGCCCCGCCACCGGGTGGTGGGCCTTCCGGTCGGTGTGCACCACCAACGGGTGCGCGGCGACCGGGGCGCGGCTGGACAACGCCGCCCATCAGACCGCCACCGGTCAGACGGACACCTTGCGCTTCGTCGGCGGCTATTGGCAGGGCGCGCCGCAACAGGACCGGCTGGGCTGCACCCCGCCCAACGGGCAGGCCCCGGCCACCCAGCAGGAGACCCTGGCATGGTCGCTCGCACCCCAGGCCGACGGCAGCCTGCGCGGCACCGTGACCGAGACCGTGCTCAGCAACGAGTGCGGCGCGCAGGGCGCGGTGGTCCGGGTGCCCGTGGTGGCCACCCGGGTCGGTGACGTGCCGGCCGGCGTGAACCTGGGCGACCCCGCCCAGGCCGTCAGCGCGTCGACGGCGGCGGCGACCCCGGCGCCGCCCGTGCTCGGCGCGGTCTGCGGCGACGTCGGCAAGCTGGCCTACGACCCGACCAACAGCGAGCAGATCGTCTGCGAGGGCAACAGCTGGGCCAAGGCGCCGATCACGATGGGCGTGCACGCCTCCGGCAGCTCCTGCGACCGCCCGGGCACCTCGGTCTTCGCCATGACCACCTCGAACGACGGTTATCTGCTGCAGTGCGATCCCGTCACCCGGACCTGGACGCGCCCGGGGGGGGTAGGGCCGGGTTCTGCCGCCGCGCCCCGGAGTCTCCGGACCAATAGGTGACTCGCGAATTTGATATCGCCCGCGCTATCAAATCCGGCGGTCGTCTTGTCCTTCCCCACCGGTACCCGTGTGACGGATGTGGCTCCCGTGGCCGGGCGTCCTGACTGACTTTCGCGGCGTCAGATTCCGAATAAGCTTCCGCGTATGCAGGTAGTGCGTGTCGATACCGCAGCTCTGCAGGCGATGGCTACTCGGTGGGCGGCGTCAGCGGGCATGAGCGACATTCACCGCCGACGCGCTGGCCTGGCACGACAATCCTGGCACAGTCGGAGCCGTCGAAGCCTGGAGCTCGCCCGGAGACATCACGTAACCAACCCCAATGTGTTCAAAGATCTGATCTCACACAGTCGACCGATCAGCAATCGAGACGGGACCCTCGTCTACGAAGTTCCGATCAATCGCGTCCACTGCACACGAGGACCATTGGGAATCGCTGACTGCGAGGACACTGGCGAGAGCCTGACAATGAGGATCGTTGTGAATGTCAACGAAGGACGGCCCGGCATACCTGACGGAGGCCAGAAAGGAGTGATCTCGATGTATCCGCTCGCGGGCGGTAGCGGCGTGGTCGAAGTAGAACCGGGCTGGACGCTGTGCCCGCCGTGGGTGAACAAAAATGTACCCATCAACTGAAGGCGACGACGCTCAAGTGCAGTTTGCCGCAGATGTGCTGCGGAAGTTGCTGCGCCATATCGACGATGAAAACAGCAGGCGTAAGAGCCCCTATCTGGTCTCCCACGCTTGGACCGATGGACCAATGATGTACGTGGTGTACACGGCACCACCGTCGGACAGAACCTGGGGACTTGCCCGCGACACCAGGGCGTCGATCATCGACCCTGGCTCGTGGCCAAACTCGGAAGAGGCGGTGCTCTATTACTATTTGCTCGATTTCGAGGAGAACCAGCCTTCCTCGTCTTTTCGTCGGCCCGGTGAGCCGGACACGATTTGGTGGTTTGGCTTTCCACGCGAAGACCTCGCAGAGCGACTGTCAAGCATCCCTGAGGCGTATCGCCGTACGCCATCCAACGGAGCATGGTCGTCGAAGCCCAGCGAGGACGAAGAGCGGCCCGCCCCGGAGCCTCGCCGATACGGAAACCCACTCTGACCGCGTCAACTAAACGGCCTAGGTGACACCAGCTCGTGACCTGAATCTACGGCGCGATGAATGGCCCCATGCTGGTACCGGCACCAGCATGGGGAGGGCGGCGAATTCTTCCCACGCTGACAACCCCAGCACTTGGTAAGGGAATGGTGCGTCGGCCGCCGCGCCCCGGAGTCTCCGGACCAATAGGTGATTCGCGAATTTGATATCGCCCGCGCTATCAAATCTGGCGGTCGTCTTGTCCTTCCCAACCGGTACCCGTGTGACGGATGTGGCTCCCGTGGCCGGCGCCCGACACTTGTCGGTGCACGGTTCTACCCTGGTGGCATGGCTTTCGCCACGGAGCATCCGGTACTCGCACATTCGGAATACCGCGCGGTCGACGAGGTCGTGCGCGTCGGTGGCCACTTCGAGGTGGTCAGCCCGCACTCGCCCGCCGGCGACCAACCGGCCGCCATCGACGAGCTGGAACGCCGCATCAGGGCGGGGGAGCGCGACGTGGTGCTGCTCGGTGCCACCGGCACGGGCAAGTCGGCCACCACCGCCTGGCTCATCGAGCGGCTGCAGCGGCCCACGCTGGTCATGGCGCCGAACAAGACGCTGGCCGCACAGCTGGCCAACGAACTTCGAGAGATGTTGCCGCACAACGCGGTTGAGTACTTCGTGTCGTACTACGACTACTACCAGCCGGAGGCGTACATCGCCCAGACCGACACCTACATCGAGAAGGACAGCTCGATCAACGACGACGTGGAGCGGCTGCGGCACTCCGCGACGTCGTCGCTGCTCTCGCGTCGCGACGTGGTCGTGGTGGCCTCGGTGTCGTGCATCTACGGCCTGGGAACGCCGCAGTCGTATCTGGACCGTTCCGTGGAACTGCGCGTGGGCACCGAGGTGCCCCGCGACGCGCTGCTGCGGCTGCTGGTCGACGTTCAGTACACCCGCAACGACCTGTCCTTCACCCGGGGCTCGTTCCGGGTGCGCGGCGACACGGTCGAGATCATCCCGTCCTACGAAGAGCTGGCGGTGCGTATCGAGTTCTTCGGCGACGAGATCGAGGCCCTGTACTACCTGCACCCGCTGACCGGCGACGTGATCCGCCAGGTCGACTCGGTGCGCATCTTCCCGGCCACCCACTACGTCGCCGGCCCGGAGCGGATGGCTCACGCCATCTCGACGATCGAGGAGGAGCTGGCGGAGAGGCTGGCCGAGCTGGAGGGCCAGGGCAAGCTGCTGGAGGCGCAGCGGCTGCGGATGCGCACCAACTATGACATCGAGATGATGCGCCAGGTCGGCTTCTGCTCGGGCATCGAGAACTACTCGCGCCACATCGACGGCCGCGGCCCCGGCTCGCCGCCGGCCACCCTGCTCGACTACTTCCCCGAGGACTTTCTGCTGGTCATCGACGAGTCGCACGTCACGGTGCCGCAGATCGGCGGCATGTACGAGGGCGACATGTCCCGCAAGCGCAACCTGGTCGAATACGGGTTCCGGCTGCCGTCGGCGTGCGACAACCGCCCGCTGACCTGGGAGGAGTTCGCCGAGCGGATCGGGCAGACGGTGTACCTGTCGGCCACCCCGGGCCCCTACGAACTCAGTCAGGCCGGCGGCGAGTTCGTCGAGCAGGTCATCCGGCCGACCGGCCTGGTGGACCCGAAAGTGGTGGTGAAACCCACGAAGGGCCAGATCGACGACCTGATCGGCGAGATCCGCAAGCGCACCGACGCCGACGAGCGGGTGCTGGTCACGACCCTGACCAAGAAGATGGCCGAGGACCTCACCGACTACCTGCTGGAGATGGGTATCCGGGTGCGCTACCTGCACTCGGAGGTCGACACGCTGCGCCGGGTGGAGCTGCTGCGCCAGCTGCGGCTGGGCGAGTATGACGTCCTGGTCGGCATCAACCTCCTGCGCGAGGGCCTGGACCTGCCGGAGGTGTCGCTGGTGGCGATCCTGGACGCGGACAAGGAGGGGTTTCTGCGGTCCTCGCGCAGCCTGATCCAGACCATCGGCCGCGCCGCCCGCAACGTGTCCGGGGAAGTGCACATGTACGCCGACTCGATCACCGACTCGATGAAGGAGGCGATCGACGAGACCGAACGGCGGCGGGCCAAGCAGATCGCCTACAACGAGGCCCACGGCATCGACCCGCAGCCGCTGCGCAAGAAGATCGCCGACATCCTCGACCAGGTCTACCGCGAGGCAGACGACACGGAAGCGGTGGGGATCGGCGGGTCCGGCCGCAACGCCTCCCGGGGCCGGCGTGCCCAGGGTGAGCCGGGCCGCGCCGTGAGCGCGGGGGTGTTCGAGGGCCGCGACACCACCAGCATGCCGCGCGCCGAACTGGCCGACCTGATCAAGGACCTGACCGAGCAGATGATGGCCGCCGCGCGTGACTTGCAGTTCGAGTTGGCCGCGCGCTTCCGCGACGAGATCGCCGACCTGAAGAAGGAACTGCGGGGGATGGACGCCGCCGGCCTGAAATGAGTTTGCTGGCAGCACATCTCGGATGGGCGCCCAGGAGGCACCCCATACGGTAGAAGGGTGACCGACACCGTGACCGTCACCGGCGGCTGGAACGAGCTGCTGGGGCCGAGGTATCTGAGGACCTCCATCCTGCTGGCCGGCGGGGTGGCGCTGTATGCCACCAACGAGTTCTTGACCACCAGCTTGTTGCCCAACACGATCGCCGAAATCGGCGGCAGCCGGCTCTACGCCTGGGTGACGACCCTGTACCTCGTCGGGTCGGTGGTGGCGGCGGCGATGGTCAATCCGATGCTGCTGCGGGCCGGGGCGCGGTCGTCCTACCTGACCGGACTTGCCGTGTTCGGTGTCTCGAGCCTGGTTTGCGCGGCGGCGCCGAACATGCAGGTTTTGATAGCTGGGCGTGCCCTGCAGGGCGTCGCCGGCGGACTGCTGGCCGGCCTTGGTTACGCGGTCATCAATTCCGCGCTGCCGCGCACGCTGTGGACCCGCGGGTCGGCGCTGGTGTCGGCGATGTGGGGCGTGGCCACGGTGGTCGGCCCGACGACGGGCGGCCTGTTCGCCCAGCTCGGCCTGTGGCGATGGGCCTTCGTGGCGATGGCGGTGCTGACCGGCTTGATGGCGACGCTGGTGCCCGTCGCGCTGATCCGCGTCGCGCCCACCGCCGCCGCGCTGCCGATGAAGGTGCCGGTGCGCTCGCTGCTGCTGATCGGCGCCGCCGCGCTCGCGGTCAGCGTCGCCCAGATTCCGCGCAACACGCTGGCAACGTTTGCGCTGCTCGCCGCCGGCATCGCGCTGGTGGGCCTGTTCGTGCTCGTGGACTGGCGCATGCACACGGCGATCCTGCCGCCCAGCGTGTTCGGCCCCGGGCCGCTGAAGTGGATCTATCTGACCATGGGCGCGCTGATGGGCGCCGCGATGGTGAACACCTACGTACCGCTGTTCGGCCAGCGGCTGGCGCATCTGACCCCGATCGCGGCCGGGTTCCTGGGCGCCGCGCTGGCGCTCGGCTGGACGGTCAGCGAGATCCTGAGCGCGTCGCTGGAGAGCCCCCGCACGATCGGCCGGGTGATCGTGGCGGCGCCGATCGTCGCCGCCTCGGGGCTGGCCCTGGCCGCCGTCGCGCGGCGCGGCGACACCTCACCCTGGACGGCCGCGCTGTGGGCGGTGGCGCTGCTGGTCGCGGGCACCGGGATCGGGATGGCCTGGCCGCATCTGTCGGCGCGCGCGATGGCGTCGGTCGACGACCCCGCCGAAGGAAGCGCCGCCTCGGCGGCGATCAACACCGTCCAGCTGATCTCCGCAGCGATCGCGGCCGGGCTGGCCGGGGTGGTGGTCAACACCGCCAAGGGCGGCGACGGCATGGCGGCGCACTGGCTGTTCACGGTGTTCACCGCCCTGAGCGCCGCCGGTGTCGCGGTGTCCTACGGCGCGACCCGCGGCGTGCGCGAGACGCAGCCGGTCGGCTGACCCGCGCCCCGCTCAGTCGGGGTAGTCGTCGGTTCGCAACACCGCCACCACCCCGTCGACGTCACCGAACACCTCTTGCGCGTTCGCGATCTGCGCGCCCGACAGCGTCATCGTCACCCGCACCTCGCCGTCGTCGATGTCGTGCGTGTCGGCGTCCAGCTCGGTGAGCTGCCAGTTCCGCTGCCCGCAGATCCGCAGCACCTCGCGCAGCATGCCCCGGCCGTTCTGGTAGATGATCTGCACCCGGACCGTACCGCGCAGCTGTGCCGTCAGCCGGCCTTCGACCGCCTTGAAGACCAGCGCGCTGACGAAATGCAGGGCCACCACCGCGATGGCGAGCAGCAGCAATCCGGCGCCCACGGCCATGCCGACGGCGGCCGATTCCCACACCGCAGCCGCGGTGGTGAGCCCGTGCACCGCACCGCGCCTGGTGATGATGATGCCGGCGCCCAAAAAGCCGATGCCGGAGACGATTTGGGCCGCGACCCGGGACGGGTCCAGCGCGATCGTGCCGGCCGAGAGCACGTCGGCGAAGCCGTACTTGCTCACCAGCATGATCAGCGCCGACGAGGTTCCCACGATCGTCTGGGTCCGCAGTCCGGCGCTTTTGCCCTGGATGGTGCGTTCCAGGCCGATGAGCGTGGTCAAACCGAACGCGACGAACAGTTCGACGAGATGTCGGACGCCTTGCACGTTGCCGCCCAACAGCGGTGCGGCCAGCCAGCTCTGCATACCGGTCAACTACCCAACAAATGGCGGTTCACGCCGTCGACAATGCCGCAAATCAGCGCGTGGACTTCACCACCTGCGAGTAATGAAACTGCCAACGTTCGACAATGCGGAACCCGAGATAACTCGGGAATCGATAAGCCGGGGCGCGCCCGAAAGCGGGGCCGGGCGGCAATGACGGTCCGGATTGATGGTCGGGCAGTGAGGTTTCTTTATTGGTAATGGTCCAGATTGCGGGGCATTTGTTGATTTTTGCGGTCGTCAGCCACACCGCGACGTGGCCGTCCCACAGGGACCCCACCTTGGGCCCGTACGCCCCGCGCTCGACGTCGATCAGCGACCGGAAGGCCGCCGGCCGGGTGGCCAGCAGGGCGCGGATCGGTCCGGGCCGCCACGGCACGGTGTTGTCCACCATCAGGCAGTCACCCGGGGCGGCGTGGGAGCCGATCAGGTCGGCCACCTGGCTGTAGTCCCAGCCCTCCTTGGCGTACGGCCAGCGCTGGATGAACAGGTAGTTCGGCACCGCGGCAAGCGCGCAGGCCAGCACCACGCCGGCGATGGGCCATGGCCTGCGGGCGAGCGTCACGACGCAGACGGCCAGGATGACGGCCATCGCGGGTGCGGTGAAGATCAGGTAGCGCGGATAGTAGATCGGCTCGCTGACGGCCGAGTAGATCACCACGAGCGCGGTGGGGATGACGAGCCACGCCGCGCAGACGATCAGCAACCGGCGCACGTCGCCGGCCGGGGGGTGAACGCCGGCCAGCCGGGCCCCGACCGCCGCCACGATGAGGACGGCGGCGCAGATGGCGAATGGAACGCTGTGGTCGAAATACTGGCGCAGGATGATGTCGAACGCGTAGTGCCAGCTGACCGGGTAAATCCAATTCACCTGCCACACCTGACCATGCGCGAACACCATGAACGGCGTCATCGCCGCGACGGCGACGGTAGAGCTGATCGCCCACCGAATGACGGGCGATTTCCGCGCTTTCGCCGGTGCCAGCAGCGGCACCATTACGGCATAAACCGGCACCAGCAGCACCATGTTCAGATTCAGCAGAATCGACAGCATCAGCGCAAGCGCATAGCAAACCCACACGCGCGTTCCGTTGCGCCGGACGGCGGCGACGAGCAATACGGTGAGCCAGACCGCCGCGGCGGCCGCGAAGGCGTACGGCCGCGCCTCGATTCCCGCCCAGGTGGTACGCGGCAGGACGGCGAAGAGGACACCCGCGCAGACCGCGACCGGCCGTGTCGAGAACTGCCTGGTGAACACCGTGACGCCCGCGGCGGCGGCGCCGATCGCCAGGGCGCTGGGCGCCCGCGACCAGAATTCGGTCGGCGGAAACAGCGCGAACCACCCGTGCATCAGCAGGTAATACAGCCCGTGCACGGCGTCAATGTGGCTCAGCAGCCGCCACAGCTCCGCCAACGTGCGGCTCGCCGCGGCCGATATGGTCGCGCCCTCGTCGAACCACAACGAGGGCCGGCAGGCCCAGGCGCCGCTGACAACGGTCGCGAACGCGGCGATCGCCCACGGATCGAGCAACCTGCCGGCCGGACGCGCGGGCGCGGGTTCCTCGACGCGGTCCGCGACGCGCTGCTCGACGGTGGGCATGGACATGATGCTTGTCACTGTAAAGCTGAATCGCGCAGCCGCGTCACAAATCGCCGGCGGCCAATTCGCCCCCGGCGTCCCCATTCCGCGAAAACCGGCGTTATGCAACGCTTTCCGCCCCGGGCCCGCGCATTTGAATGTTTTGTCACCGGCGATATTGTCCGTTGGCTCGGCGACGTCCCGCAAATTGTGGACACGCCGCGCCACGCGGTGTCGCTAATCTGTTCCCTCTGCCACGGGCAAACGCGATACTGTCTTGGGTTGGCTGACCAACCGAAACTGGGAGGGTAAATGGGCGCCTATCAGACTGTGGTGGTGGGAACCGACGGCTCGGACTCGTCAATGCGCGCGGTAGACAGGGCGGCGCAGATCGCCGGGCCGGACGCCAAGCTGATCGTCGCCTCGGCGTACCTGCCCCAGCATGAGGACACCCGGGCTGCGGACGCACTGCGCGACGAGAGCTACAAGGTGTCCGGCACCGCGCCGATTTATGCGATCCTGCAAGACGCCAAGGAGCGTGCGCACAAGGCCGGGGCCAAGAACGTCGAGGAGCGCCCGATCGAAGGCGCTCCGGTGGACGCGCTGGTCAAGCTGGCCGAGGACGAGAAGGCCGACCTGCTGGTCGTCGGAAACGTCGGCCTCAGCACGATCGCCGGCCGGCTGCTCGGCTCGGTGCCGGCCAACGTCTCACGACGCGCCAAGGTCGACGTCCTGATCGTGCACACCACGTCCTAGGGAAACCGATGGTGGCGACCCGCGTCGCCCGGCCACGCCGCGCTCGCGATCGCCACGGCTCGATGGTGGCGACCCGCGTCGCCCGGTTGCGCCCCGCTCGCGATCGCCACGGCGGAGGGACCGGGGCCTCACCAGCCCCGCTCGCGCCATTCGCCCAGGTGGGGGCGTTCGGCGCCGAGCACTGTGTCGTCCCCGTGGCCCGGGTAGATGACGGTGGAGTCGTCGTACACGCCGAACACCCGGGTGGTGACGTCGTCGAGTAGCTGGGCGAAATCGCCCGGCTGCCAGGTTTTTCCGACGCCGCCCGGGAACAGGCAGTCGCCGGTGAACAGCTGGGTGACCCCGCCCGTCGCCGGCCCGTCGAGGGCGAGCGCGATCGAGCCGGGCGTGTGTCCGCGCAGGTGGATCACGTCGAACCGCAGCTCGCCGATGTCCACGGTGTCACCCTGGGCCAGCAAACGGTCCGGCTTGACCGGCAGGGCCTGGGCGTCGATCTCGTTGGCGGCGGTCGGTGCCCCGGTGGCCGCGGCCACGGCCTCCAGCGCCTGCCAGTGGTCGAAGTGCTGATGGCTGGTCACGATCAGCGACAGCCTGGGTGCGTTTCCCCGGATCAGACCGATCAGGGTGTCCGCGTCGTTGGCGGCATCGATCAGCAAGGTCTCTCCGGTCGCGGAACACGTCACCAGATACGCATTGTTGTCCACAGGGCCCACCGAAGCCTTTAGGATCGTGGCGCCGGGTAGGGTCCGGCGCGCCGCGGTACCGGGGTCGACGTGTCCGGTGTAGTTGTCGCTTACCTCGTCGGGGGCGGTCATAGCGGCCACGTTACTGGTCAAACGTTGCTTGTCGGTATGGGCACCTAGCATGGAATGCGCCGTGCGCATCAACGGCTGCAGCACCTAAAAGATCCATTGAGAGAGGGCAGCGTGGCTGACCGCCTGATCGTCAAGGGCGCCCGCGAACACAACCTGCGGGGCGTCGACCTCGACCTGCCGCGCGACGCGCTGATCGTCTTCACCGGGCTGTCGGGATCGGGCAAGTCGTCGCTGGCGTTCGACACGATTTTCGCCGAGGGGCAGCGCCGGTACGTGGAGTCGCTGTCGGCCTACGCGCGCCAGTTCCTGGGCCAGATGGACAAGCCGGACGTCGACTTCATCGAGGGCCTGTCGCCGGCGGTGTCCATCGACCAGAAGTCGACCAACCGCAACCCGCGCTCGACCGTCGGGACCATCACCGAGGTGTACGACTACCTGCGGCTGCTCTACGCGCGCGCCGGCACGCCGCACTGCCCGGTCTGCGGCGAGCGGATCGCCCGTCAGACGCCCCAGCAAATCGTCGACCAGGTGCTGGCGATGCCGGAAGGCACCCGGTTCCTGGTGCTCGCCCCCGTGGTGCGGACCCGCAAGGGGGAGTTCGCGGACCTGTTCGAGAAGCTGAACGCGCAGGGCTATAGCCGGGTCCGCGTCGACGGCGTGGTGCACCCGCTCACCGATCCGCCAAAGCTGAAGAAGCAGGAGAAGCACGACATCGAGGTGGTGGTGGACCGCCTGACCGTCAAGGCCAGCGCCAAGCAGCGGCTCACCGATTCGGTGGAGACCGCGCTGAACCTGGCCGACGGCATCGTGGTGCTGGAGTTCGTCGACCACGAGCATGACGCGCACAACCGGGAGCAGCGGTTCTCCGAGAAGCTGGCCTGCCCCAACGGGCACGCGCTGGCGGTCGACGACCTGGAGCCGCGGTCGTTCTCGTTCAACTCGCCCTACGGCGCGTGCCCCGAGTGCACCGGCCTGGGCATCCGCAAGGAGGTCGACCCCGACCTCGTGGTGCCCGATCCGGAGCGCACGCTGGCCGAGGGCGCGGTGGCGCCGTGGTCGACCGGCCACACCGCGGAGTACTTCACCCGGATGATGGCCGGGCTCGGCGACGAGCTGGGCTTCGACGTCGACACGCCCTGGCGCAAGCTGCCGGCCAAGGCGCGCAAGGCGATCCTCGAGGGCTCCGACCACCAGGTGCATGTGCGCTACCGCAACCGCTACGGCCGAACCCGTTCGTACTACGCCGATTTCGAGGGCGTGCTGGCGTTCCTGCAGCGCAAGATGGCGCAGACCGAATCGGAGCAGATGAAGGAGCGCTACGAGGGCTTCATGCGCGACGTGCCGTGCCCCGAGTGTGAGGGCACCCGGCTCAAGCCGGAGATCCTGGCGGTGACGCTGTCCGCGGGGGACCGGGGCGCCAAGTCCATCGCCGAGGTCTCCGAGCTGTCGATCTCGGACTGCGCGGACTTTCTGAACGCGCTCACCCTGGGCACCCGCGAGCAGGCGATCGCCGGACAGGTGCTCAAGGAGATCCAGTCGCGGCTCGGCTTCCTGCTCGACGTGGGGCTGGATTACCTGTCGCTGTCGCGCGCGGCGGCGACGCTGTCCGGAGGTGAGGCCCAACGCATCCGGCTGGCCACCCAGATCGGGTCAGGCCTGGTGGGCGTGCTGTACGTGCTCGACGAGCCGTCGATCGGTCTGCATCAGCGGGATAACCGCCGGCTCATCGAAACCCTCACGCGGCTAAGGGATTTGGGCAACACGCTGATCGTCGTCGAACACGACGAGGACACCATCGCGCACGCGGACTGGATCGTCGACATCGGCCCGCGGGCCGGTGAGCACGGCGGCCAGATTGTGCACAGCGGGACCTACAGCGAGCTGCTGGCCAACAAGGACTCGATCACCGGTGCCTTCCTGTCGGGCAAGGAATCCATTGCGATGCCGGCGATCCGGCGTCCGGTCGACCGCAAGCGACAGCTCACCGTCGTCGGCGCCCGCGAGCACAACCTGCGCGGCATCGACGTTTCGTTCCCGCTGGGCGTACTCACCTCGGTGACCGGGGTGTCCGGCTCCGGCAAGTCGACCCTGGTCAACGACATCCTGGCCACGGTGCTGGCCAACCGGCTCAACGGTGCCCGGCTGGTCCCGGGGCGGCACACCCGGGTGACGGGTCTGGACCACCTGGACAAGCTGGTGCGGGTCGACCAATCGCCGATCGGTCGCACACCGCGGTCCAACCCGGCCACCTACACCGGAGTGTTCGACAAGATCCGCACCCTGTTCGCGGCCACCACCGAGGCGAAAGTCCGTGGCTACCAACCGGGCCGGTTCTCGTTCAACGTCAAGGGTGGCCGCTGCGAGGCGTGCACGGGCGACGGCACCATCAAGATCGAGATGAACTTCCTGCCCGACGTCTACGTGCCCTGCGAGGTCTGCCACGGCGCGCGCTACAACCGCGAAACCCTGGAAGTGCACTACAAGGGCAAGACGATCTCCGAAGTGCTGGACATGTCGATCGAGGAGGCGGCGGAGTTCTTCGAGCCGATCACCGGCATTCACCGCTACCTGCGCACGCTCGTCGACGTCGGCCTGGGTTACGTCCGGCTGGGTCAGCCGGCCCCCACCCTGTCGGGAGGTGAGGCCCAGCGCGTCAAGCTGGCCGCAGAGCTGCAGAAGCGTTCGACGGGGCGGACCGTCTACATCCTCGACGAGCCCACCACCGGGCTGCACTTCGACGACATCCGCAAGCTGCTCACCGTGATCAACGGGCTGGTGGACAAGGGCAACACGGTCATCGTCATCGAACACAACCTGGACGTCATCAAGACGTCGGACTGGATCGTCGACATGGGGCCCGAGGGCGGGGCCGGGGGCGGAACCGTGGTGGCCGAGGGCACTCCGGAGGACATCGCCGCGGTGCCCGAGAGCTACACCGGGAAGTTCCTCGCCGAGGTCATCGGCCGCGCCGCCCCGCCGCCGCGGTCGAGTCGGCGTCGCAAAGTCACCGCCTGAGCCGATCAGCCCGCGGCGGCGCCGGCTTTCGACAGCGGCGACGGGAAGCGGGGGTTGATGCGCACGCCGTCCAGCCACTCGGTGAGCTCGTCGGCGCGGCGCTGGAGGGCGCGCCGCCCGTCGCGGCCGGGCTCCTCGAGGAGCTGCAGCCGGACGCGCGCGCCGTCGTCTTGATACCAGCCGCCCATTACGCGTCCGTTCCACCACGCGGTGGGCCCGGCGTTGCCGCTGCGGTCGAACACCTCATCGCGATGGTCACCGAGGTACCACTCGCGCTGAAACCAGCCCATGGTGGTGGCGTCCAGCCCGGGCAGCAGGGCGCACCACGGGGCCGCCTCGGGCTCGGGATCGAGGTCGTCGGGCAACGCCCAGCCGGTGCCGCCGGGGCTGCCCTGCAACTCGACTTCCACCGCCCCGATATCGCTCAGGGCGTTCCGGGCCACGGTCAGCGTGCTGCCGAGCCACCACTTGATGTCGGCTACGGTGGCGGGCCCGAAGGTCGCCAGCCAACGGCGGACCAGGTCGGCCTGCGCGGCGTGCCGGGGTGGGGCCTGGACGGGCTGGCCGAGCCAGTCGCCGGTCCTGGCCCAGCGCGGCCGCGACGTGGTCCAAGCCCCGTCATTCGGCCCGCGCACGATTTCGGCTCGTGCCGAGAGCACCGTCAGCACCCGCGGGGCGAGCGGAACCTGGCCGCCCCAGCGCTTTCCGGGAGCCGGGTCGTAGGTCCCGGCCAGCTCGGGCAGCGCGGCCCGCAGCTCGGTGCTGCTGGCCGGCCCGCTGTCAGCGAGATGGCGCAATACCGCCGAACAGGCGCGGTCAAGCCAGCGCTCGCCGTCGGCGGCCACACCGGCCTTGCGCACGTCGGCGGCCAGCCGGCGCCGCTCGTTCTCGGCGACCCGCTCGCTGGACGCCGACTGAATCATGGGCAGGTCGTCGCGGCCGACCAGCCACAGCGTCCGCCGCATCGCAAGCTGCCTGACCGCGGCGCGTTCCCGGTACAGCTGCAGCTCGAGGTCGGCGGTCAGAAAGCCGGGGGAGCGCGCCCACAGCGACAGATACGGCGTCGCGGGGTCGGTCGCATGCAGCCCCACCAGCCCGGCGATCACCCGCGTCAGCGGTGGTGGGTCGCCTGCCGAAAGGAAATGCCTGCGCGCCAAGCGGTTACGCCGCTCGTCGACGGTGAATCTGCGCACCTCAACGCTCGTCGGAGCGCATCGACTCCCGGATCTGCCTCAACCGCTCGGCGGCCGCGCGTTCGCGCTCCTCGTACTGTTCCTCGACCGACCGGCCCTCCGCGGACTCGGCGTCGAGCTCCGCGGCGCCCTGCGCCGTCGCGTACCGACCTTCGATCTTCTCGCGGACCGATTCGAAGGTCGGCACACCGAAGGTGTCATACCCGGGATCGGGTGGGGTTGGTTCCTCAGGCATGGCCACGCTCCCGTTCCAGATACCGCACCATCTGTTGCCAGTACACCAGTGTGAGCGCCATCTGCACCGCGATCGCGACCGCCGCCGACAGCGCCCGACGCCGGCCGGCGGCGGCAACGGCACACAGCGCGGCCACCGACGTCAGCGCGCCGATCACCAGGGCAGCGTCCCGGGGGCGACGGCTGATCCACAACTCCTCGCCCAGCATCGCCCGGGTCGACCAGGCCCGCTCGTGCGCCGGCCTGCCGAACACGAACGGGTTGACGGCCAGCCACAACGCAATCCAAGCCGCATGGCGCCAGCGCCGTGTCCACGGCGGGATCAGGATCAGCGGGGTGCTGGCCCAACGGGTCCAGGCGCTCCACGGGTTGCAGTGCCGCGCGAAGATCGCACGCCGTACCCGCGCACCGGACGGCACCGGCGCCTACCGCCGGGCGGGGGAATGGTCGGCCGGGACGACGACCGGGGAGGGCGCCGCGGGCGGGGCGGCGCCGGGCAGCGCGGGCGGGCGAGCGCCGGGCAACGGCGTCCGGGGAATTCCCGGCGTGCCCAATCGCCCCGCCAGCCACGGCAGCGCGGCGGCGAACGCCCGGTCCGCGAACGGCCAATCGTGCTTGCCGGGCTGGGGCAGCACCGCGCAGTCGATCCCGTTGGCCCGCCCGAGCGCGCACAGCGAATAGGCGGCCGCCGTCTGGTTGCCGGGGTCGGCGGCGGCCTCCCGGCCGGCGAGACGGATCGCGCCGATATCGGTGCCGGGCAGGTCGCGGCGCGTCGCCGGCGGCCCTTCGGAGGAGATTGCGAACCAGCCGGCTACGTCGGTGTACGGACCGTGCCGGCTGATCACCGTCGTCGGGTCGAACGCCGCCCACGCGTCGGCGTTGCCGCCGAAGAGCCGGGCGATGGTCTGCGCCTTGTTCCCGGCGTTCGGGAAGAAGTCGCCTGCGACGTCGACGAACGCGCTGAACATGTCGGGGTGCATGACGGTCAGGTCCACGGCGCAGGTTCCGCCCATCGACCAGCCGGCGGCGCCCCACCGGGTGCGCTCGCGGCTGACGCCGAACGTGGAAACCATATACGGGACAACGTCTTTGGTCAGATGGTCGGCGGCGTTGCCGCGGACGCCGTTGACGCATTCGGTGTCGTTGTTGAAGGCGCCGCCGGAGTCGACGAACACCAGGACCGGCGCCTTGCCGTCATGGGCGGCCGCGAAGTCGTCGATCGTCTTCACGGCGTTGCCGGCGCGCGTCCAGTCGGCGGGCGTGTTGAACTGGCCCCCGATCATCATGACCGTCGGCAGCACCGGCGGCGGGCTGCTGGTGAACCATTCCGGCGGCAGATAGACCAGCTCGCCACGGTGCTTGAAATGGGATGCGTCGGAAGGGATCACGACCGGAACCACGCTGCCGTGCGGTGGTCGCGCCCGTTTGGCGACCATGGCGGTGACGGTGGCCGGGTCGGTCTGATCGGGCAGCGGGCCGGAGGTGAGCTGGTTCCACGCCGCCTGCACGGTGGGGAAGTAGCCCACCCACAGGTTGAGCACCAGGGCGGCGCACAGCGCGCACAACGGGACGGCCAGCAGCCCGGCTCCGCGCCGCCAGCGGCGGGCGCCGCGCCACCCCAGGATCAGGACCGCGAGGGCCGCGCCGGTCAACGTGATCCACAGCCACAGCGTGGCCGGCGCGGGCTCGTCGGACATGCCGCGGTCCACGATGTACCAGTGCGTCAGATAGGCGACGGCGGCACCGGCCAGCGCAGCCGCCGGCAACCACACCGTCCGCCACCGCCGCGACCGCCAGCCGACGGCCAGCGCCAGCACGACCGCGGTCACCGCCTGGATCGTGGTGGGCAGCCAGCCGTGCATCAGCGACGTGTGACTACTTGCCAGCAACTGCGCCGTGGCGTTGGTCGTCGACGCGGTCACGGCATTCATTGTGATGCATTGTTAACCGGCCTGGAACATATTCACCGAATGTTCGCCCCGGCCGCGCCGGGCGTCCCCGGGCCGGCTAGTGGGGCTTGGCCAGCGGGAATGGCAGGGTCTCTCGGATGCTGCGGCCGGTTATGAGCATGACGAGCCGATCGATGCCCATGCCCAGCCCGCCGGTGGGCGGCATCGCGTACTCCATGGCCTGTAGGAAGTCCTCGTCGAGCTCCATCGCCTCGGGGTCGCCGCCGGCGGCCAGTAGCGACTGCGCTTGCAGGCGCCGCCGTTGCTCCACCGGATCCGTCAGCTCGCTGTAGGCCGTCCCCAGCTCGACGCCCCACGCCACAAGGTCCCACCGCTCGGCGACGCCGCGCCGGCTGCGGTGCGGCCGGGTCAGCGGCGAAACGGACGTGGGGAAGTCGATGTAGAAGGTCGGTTTCTCGGTCCGGTCCTCGACCAGGTGCTCGTACAGTTCCAGCACCACGGCACCGGCGTCCCACTGCGCCCGATACGGAATGTGGGCGGCGTCGGCGAACTTGCGCAACACGGGCACGGGGGTGTCGGGATCGATGGGCTCCCCGAGCGCTTCGGAGACCGCGTCGTGCACGGTCTTCACCGGCCAGTCGCCGGAGATGTCGACCGGGTGGAGGTGGCCGTCGTCGGTTCGGGGCCGTAGCACCATCTGCTCGCCGTGGGCGGCCTGCGCGGCGTTTTGGATGAGCTCGCGGGCGCCGTCGATCCAGACCTTGTAGTCGGCGTGCGCCTGGTAGGCCTCCAGCAGCGTGAACTCCGGGTTGTGGCTGAAGTCGACGCCCTCGTTGCGGAAGGCCCGGCCCAGCTCGAACACCCGCTCCACGCCCCCGACGCACAACCGCTTGAGGTACAGCTCCGGAGCGATGCGCAGGAACAGGTCCATGTCGTAGGTGTTGATGTGGGTGACGAACGGCCGGGCGGTCGCGCCGCCGTGGATCTGCTGCAGGATCGGCGTCTCAACCTCGATGAAGCCCTTGGCGAACAGCGTTTCCCGGACGGAGCGCAGGACGCTGCTGCGGGCCGTGAGCAGCTCGCGGGACTCCGGATTGACCGCCAGGTCGACGTAGCGGGTCCGCACCCGCGCCTCCGGGTCGGTCAGCCCCTTCCACTTGTTCGGCAGCGGCCGCAGGCACTTGCCGATCATCCGCCAGTCGCCCACGATCAGCGAGCGGGTGCCGTTCTTGGAAAAGCCCATGTGCCCGGACATCTCGACGAGGTCACCCAGGTCGATGGCTGCGGTGAAATCCGCGGTGCGCCCCTGCTCCAGGCGTGAATTGTCAAGCAGCACCTGCAGTTCGCCCGACCAGTCCCGCAGCTGCGCGAACAACACCCCGCCGTAATCGCGGATCCGCAGGATCCGGCCCGACACCGAGATGGTCTCCTGGTCGTCGGCCTCCAGCGCCCGGGCGATGGTGTGGCTGGGCGGCGACCCCACCGGATAGGCGTCAATGCCCTTGCGTCGCAGTATTTTCAGCTTGGCCAGGCGCACCCGCACCTGTTCGGGTAGGCGGGCCCTCGACTCTTCCAACTCCGCGTCGTCGCGTTGCTGCTGCAACTCGCTCACATCCGGCGCCGAGCCGTCGTGATGCAGCAGGCCCGACTCCACCAGCCTGGGCGGCACGGCGGGGTGATGGCCGGTGTGCACCCGATCGCGCCGGGTGAACGGCAGCACCAGGAAACCCTCCGCGATCACCGAGGCGACGCCGACCCGGGGGATCAGGCGCGCGTCCTCGTAGCAGGCGTAACGCGGAACCCATTCGGGTTGGTACTTCATGTTCGAGCGGTACAGCGTCTCCAGCTGCCACCACCGCGAGAAGAACAGCAGCAGCCCACGCCACAACCGGGCGATCGGTCCGGCGCCGAGTTGGGCGCCCTGCTCGAATGCCGAGCGGAACATCGCGAAGTTCAGCGAAATACGGCTGATGCCAAGGGTTTCCGCCGTCAGGGCGAGCTCGCTGACCATGAGCTCGATGGTGCCGTTGGGTGATTGCGGGGAGCGGCGCATCAAATCCAGGGAGACGCCGGTGGTTCCCCACGGGACCAGCGACAGCATCGCCACGACGGCGCCGTCGCGGTCCATCGCCTCGACCAGCAGGCAATCCCCGTCCGCGGGATCGCCGAGCCGGCCCAGGGCCATGGAGAAGCCGCGTTCGGTCTGGGTGTCGCGCCAGGCGTCCGCGCGGGTGATGGTCTCGGCCATCTCCTCGGCCGAGATGTCACGGTGCCGCCGGATGCGCACCGTCAGCCCGGCCCGGCGGGCCCGGGTCACGGCCTGGCGCACACCGCGCATGTCGGGGCCGGAAAGCCGGAAGTCCGCGGTGCGCAGGATCGCCTCGTCGCCCAGCTCGAGCGCGTTCAGCCCGGCCTCCCGATAGACCCTTGCCCCCTGCGTGCTGGCCCCCATGACGCCCGGCGCCCAGCCATAGGTCTGGCACAGCCCCAGCCAGGCGTCGATGGCCTGCGGCCACGCCCGGGGGTCGCCGATCGGGTCGCCGCTGGCCAGGCACACCCCGACCTCGACGCGGTAGGTGATGGCGGCCCGGCCGCTCTGCGCGAACACCACCGACTTGTCGCGGCGCGTCGCGAAGTAGCCGAGCGAGTCGTGCTTGCCGTACAGCTCGAGGAGCCCGCGGATGGCCGACTCGTCCTCACCCGTCAGCGCGTTCTCGGCGCGCTGGGACTGGAACAGCACGATGGTCGCCAGGATCAGCGCCAGCGCGCCGAACAGGCCGAAGATCGCGTTGAGGAACACGTGCGGCCTGCCGGTGAACAGGTCCGGATCGGCCAGGGCGAATCCGACCACCCGGTTGGCCACGTAGGGGAGGCGGTCCTGGCGGGCCAGCGTTCCGGGCCACAACTCGACCAGGCCCCACGAGATCAGGATTCCGACCACATCCCCGGCGACCAGCACCGCGGCGGCCTTGACCAGCGCGCCTTTGCGGACCTTGGCCCAGAACTCCCGGTACGCCAACACCAGCAGCACGATCGCGACGATGTGCACCGAGAACCCGAGGTTCTCCCCGAAGGTCTCGGCCGCGGTGTTGTCGCCCGCGGCGATGTCGGCGACGTTCAGGCCGGCGGCCAGGATCATCTGGCCGAGCAACACCAACCAGGCGACGCGTTTGCGGGCGGTCAACGCCGCGGCCAGCAACGCGAGCACGAACGACCACGCGATGCTGGTGTCGGGGAAGTTGAACAGATAGTTGTTGATGAACTCGCGTGGGACCTTGATCAGCCACCGGATGGCGGGGGACACGCTCGCCAGCAGCGACACCGTCGCGATGACGCCCACGATCCACCCGGCCGCCGCCGGTACCCAGCGATACCGGGATTGCGACCGGCCGCGGGGTCCCGAACGGGACCCCGAACGAGAGGAAGCGAGTGTCACAGACCGCGAGGATATGCCCTCAGTCCGTGAAAAGCTTGGCGAAGCGCTAAGAGCGGCCGGCAATAATTCGCCCGGTGGCGGACGTGCGTCGGCGCCCGCCGAACGAGGCCGGGGGCGAAGTACGAAAAGCGGCCTCGTGGCTGCTAAACTGGCGTCCACGACCATCCCGGCGAAGGCCAGGAACAGTTAAGTGGAGTCCCACTCCCACCGCGGGCCACGAATTTTTCAAGGCTTTGCGGTCCGGTCACAGACATCGCGCATGTCTGTTCCGCGGGCGACGCGGGCGGCTTGACCAATGGCAGGCCGTGATCGGTCGGCATTGGGCCCTGCTACGTGCGGGGCTTTTCTGCTGGTGGTGTGGTGTTTCCGCCGCTGCATTCCGACTCGGACCCAGGCTCTGGCCGTGATGGCACGACACGTATAAGCCCAACAAGGGAGGCCCCATCAGCACTGAGACCCGCGTCAACGAGCGCATCCGCGTACCTGAAGTCAGATTGATCGGCCCCGGGGGAGAGCAGGTAGGCATAGTGCGCATCGAAGACGCACTGCGCGTCGCTGCGGACGCCGATCTCGACCTTGTCGAAGTCGCCCCCAATGCCAGGCCCCCGGTCTGCAAGATCATGGACTACGGCAAGTTCAAATACGAGGCGGCGCAAAAGGCGCGCGAATCCCGCCGGAACCAGCAGCAGACCGTCGTCAAAGAGCAGAAGCTGCGACCGAAGATCGACGATCACGATTACGAGACCAAAAAGGGTCACGTGATCCGCTTCCTGGAGGCGGGTTCGAAGGTGAAGGTCACCATCATGTTCCGCGGACGTGAGCAGTCACGGCCCGAACTGGGCTACCGCCTGCTGCAGCGGCTGGGCGCCGACGTCGCCGAATACGGCTTCGTCGAAACGTCCGCCAAACAGGATGGCCGCAACATGACGATGGTGCTGGCCCCGCACCGCGGCGCGAAGACCCGCGCCAGGGCTAGGCACCCCGAGGGACCCGGGGAGGGCGCGGCATCGGACGCCGATGCGGGCGCCGACACCCCTTCACCCAACTGACCTGAGACTGACTAGCGAGAAGTAGAGGAAACATGCCCAAGGCCAAGACCCACAGCGGGGCTTCGAAGCGGTTCCGGCGCACCGGAACCGGCAAGATCCTTCGCGAGAAAGCGAACCGTCGGCACCTGTTCGAGCACAAGCCGTCCACCCGGACCCGTCGTCTGGAAGGCCGCACGACCGTGGCGGCCAACGACACCAAGCGGGTTAACAAGCTGCTGAACGGCTGACCTTCAACAAGCCGAGCGCCGGCGCCGCTGCCGGCACCCGACCATTACTTAGAGAGTAGGAACCCCCATGGCACGCGTGAAGCGGGCGGTCAACGCCCACAAGAAGAGGCGCAGCATTCTCAAGGCCTCGAAGGGCTATCGCGGCCAGCGCTCGCGGCTCTACCGCAAAGCCAAAGAGCAGCAGCTGCATTCGCTGAACTACGCCTACCGCGACCGCCGCGCGCGCAAGGGCGAGTTCCGGAAACTGTGGATCTCGCGGATCAACGCGGCGGCTCGCGCCAACGACATCACCTACAACCGGCTGATCCAGGGGCTGAAGGCCGCGGGCGTCGAGGTGGACCGCAAGAACCTCGCCGACATCGCGATCACCGATCCCGCGGCGTTCACGGCGCTGGTCGACGTCGCCCGGGCCGCGCTGCCCGAGGACGTCAACGCCCCGTCGGATTCCGG
The DNA here is from genome assembly GCF_001668695.1 of Mycobacterium sp. E2497. NCBI lineage: Bacteria > Bacillati > Actinomycetota > Actinomycetes > Mycobacteriales > Mycobacteriaceae > Mycobacterium > Mycobacterium sp. E2497. The sequence goes on along the minus strand of NZ_LZKD01000025.1, from coordinate 26,253 downwards.
AGAGGCCGCCTAGCCCCTGCTGACCGAACGTTCGGCCCGGGTCGCCGCGGCGGTCAAACTGCATCGCCACGTCGGCCGCCGCCGCGCGGGGCGGTTCCTCGCTGAAGGCCCCAACCTGGTCGAGGCGGCCGCCGCCCGCGGCCTCGTGCGCGACGTCTTCGTCACCGAAGCCGCCGGGCAGCGGTATGCGTCGCTGCTCGGCGCGCAGCAAGCGCCGGTCCATCTGGTCAGTGAGCGGGCCGCGAAGGCGCTGTCCGACACCGTCACCCCCGCCGGGCTGGTGGCGGTCTGCGAGATGCCGGCGGCGCGGCTGGCGGACGTCATGGCCGGTGCGCCGCGGCTGATCGCCGTCGCCGTCGAGATCGGCGAGCCGGGCAACGCGGGCACGCTCATTCGCATCGCCGACGCCATGGGCGCCCAAGGCGTTATCCTCGGCGGCCACAGCGTCGACCCGTACAACGGCAAGTGCCTGCGCGCCTCGACGGGCAGCATCTTCTCCATCCCGGTGGTCGCCGCGCCGGACACAGTCGCCGCGCTGCGAGCCGTGCGCGATGCCGGACTGCAGGTGCTGGCCACGACGGTGGACGGCGAGACGCGCCTCGACGAGGCCGCCGACCTGCTCGCCAGGCCGACGGCATGGTTGTTCGGGCCCGAATCACAGGGACTGCCAAGCGAAATCGCGGCGGCGGCGGACCACCGCATGCGCATCCCGATGTCCGGCGGTGCGGAGAGCCTGAACGTGGCGTCGGCCGCGGCGATCTGCCTCTACCAGAGCGCTCAGGCGCTGGGCGTGTTCACGCGGCCCTGACGCGCGCCCGGGCGGGCCGCAGACCCGCCAGTGACAGCGTTCCGTGCACCAGCGAGCCGGCACGCTCCATCAGCGCCTTGGCCGGGTCGAGGGGCGAGCGAAGAGCCGGGCGGGAATGGGGAGGGAAGTAGTGCATCGGCAACCCGCGCCGGTCGCGGGGCGGCCCCATGAACGTCGGCGCCTCGACCAACGGCGCGTCGGTGGGCAGCCGACCCTCGGCGCGGCGGTAGGCGGCCAGCGCGCGCGGGTGCAGCCGGATCTCGTCGGGAACCGCCAGGAAGGCCAGCTCGACGAGCTTGCCGAATAGGCGCAGCAACACCTCGTCGCCCGGCGTCCAGCGCATGCCCGCCTTCTCGCGGACCGCGGGCTCGAACAGGCCCGCGGCGATCCAGCGCTGGCCGGCCACCAGGGGCCTGAACATCTGGTCCCAGATCGGCGTGGGCATCAGCACGAACTTGGGTTTGGGGATCCGGATCCGGAAGATGTCCAGGGTCGCCTGGTTGATCTCCAGTTGCTCGCGGCAGACGCGGTCCCAATACTCCTGGAACTCCTCCCAGGAGCCGGGCACCGGCCGCATGCTCATCCCGTACATCCGGTACCACCGCACGTGCTCGTCGAAGAGCTGGCGCTTCTCGGCCTCCGTCAGGCCCCCGCAGAAGTATTCGGCCACCTTGATCACCAGCATGAAGAAGGTGGCGTGCGCCCAGTAGAACGTTTCGGGGTTCAGCGCGTGGTACCGGCGCCCGGTCGCGTCGACGCCCTTGATGGTGTGGTGGTAGCTCGTGATCTGGCGCCCGGTCGCCGCGGCCCGGTCACCGTCGTAGACGACGCCCATGATCGGGTACACCGAGCGGGCCACCCGCTGCAGAGGCTCGCGCAACAGGATCGAATGCTCCTCGACGCCCGCTCCCAGCTCCGGATACATGTTCTGGATCGCGCCGATCCAGACGCCCATCATTCCCGTGCGCAGGTCGCCAAAATACTTCCAGGTCAGGGAATCTGGCCCGAGCGGATCGTCGGATTTGGCTGGAATGGCAGTCATCTCGGCCTCCTGCGCTCACGATAACTTTGACAACGTACGTTGTCTACGATTTCGGCCGTGCGCCCCCGCGGGTGTTATCGAGCGTGAACAGCCGCGTGGCGCCTCCGTGATCAGGCGATACGTTGCGAGCTGTGACACAAAGCGCACGGCCTTCATTGCCCGCCTGCGGCGGGAGGAAATAACCTGGCCGGGTGGAAGTCGCGCGTCGCGATTCGGATTCGGGCGAGCCCGGGGCGCCGACGGTGACGCCATCCGAGCCGCCGCGGCGTTCCCCGGTCTCGGTGCACAACGCGACACAGTGGCTGCACAGCCGAAATCACAGCCCCGGCGCCGTGGCCTTCATCCGCCGGGCGCGGCGGCTGCTACCCGGCGACCCGGAATTCGGCGACCCGCTGTCCACGGCCGGCGACGGTGGCCCCCGCGCCGCCGCCCGCGCGGCCGACCGGTTGCTCGGGGATCGCGACGCGGTGTCGCGGGAGGTCAGCCTCGGGGTGTTGCAGCTGTGGCAGGCGCTGACCGAGTCGGTTGCCCGTCGGCCGGCGAATCCCGAAGTGACGCTGGTCTTCACGGACCTGGTCGGGTTCTCGTCGTGGTCCCTGCAGGCGGGGGACGAGGCGGCGCTCACGCTGCTGCGCCAGGTGGCCCGGGCCGTCGAGCCGCCGCTGCTGGACGCCGGGGGCCACATCGTCAAGCGGATGGGCGACGGCCTGATGGCCGTCTTCGGCGATCCGACGGTCGCGGTGCGCGCCGTCCTGGCCGCCAAGGAGGCGCTGAAGTCGGTCGAGGTGGCCGGTTACACCCCGCGGATGCGGGCCGGCATCCACACCGGTCGGCCCCAGCGGCTGGCGGCGGACTGGCTCGGTGTCGACGTGAACATCGCCGCGCGGGTGATGGAACGCGCCACCAAGGGCGGGGTCATGGTGTCGGGTTCGACACTCGACCTGATCGCCCAAAGCGAACTGGACGCGATGGGTGTTGTCGCCAAACGCGCACGTAAACCCGTGTTTGCGGGCAAGACCACGGGCGTTCCGGCCGACTTGGCGATATATCGTCTGAGGACTCATAGGGAGTTGACAGCGCCGGATCACAGCGCCGAAACAAACTAGCCGACATAATGGAGGCAATGTTTGGGGGCATCCTTGCCCGGCTCGCCCGGGTCCAGTTCACGTTGGGTTACGTGGCGATGCTGCTTGCCGTCAGCTGCGCCATCCTGGTGCTCGGCCCGCACGCCCACGACGTGCTGGTCGAGCGCGCCAGCACCAACCTGCACAACCTGGCCCACGGCCACGTGGGCACCCTGTTGGGCAGCGCGCTGGTCGTCGACGCCGGTCCGCTCTACTTCTGGCTGCCCTTCCTGACCTGCCTGCTAGCGCTCGGCGAGCTGCACCTGCGCACCATCAGGCTGGTCGTGGCGTTCCTCGTCGGGCACATCGGCGCGACGCTGCTGGTGGCGGCCGCCCTGGCCGCGGCGGTCGAGTTCGAGTGGATGCCGGTGTCGATCACCCGGGCCAGCGACGTCGGCATGAGCTACGGCGCCCTGGCGGTGCTCGGAGCGATGACGGCGGTGATTCCCCAGCGCTGGCGGCCCGCCTGGGTCGGCTGGTGGGTGGCGGCCGGCATCGCCTCGGCGATCATCGGCGGCGATTTCACCGACGCCGGTCACACCGTCGCGGTGGTCCTGGGCGTGTTGGTGTCCGCCCGGTTCCGCCAGCCCATCCATTGGACGCCGGTGCGCATCCTGATGCTGGCCGCCTCCGCGGGCTTCGGATTCCTGCTGCTGGCCCACCACTGGGGGACCATGGCCGGCGCGCCCGCGTTCGGCCTCCTGGGCGCGTTGGCGGCGCACAAGCTCGTGCAGTTCCTCAACGGGCGCACCGGGCGCACGGCGCTGGACGACGCCGCCCTGGCCGGTGCGCAGCCGGTCGCGGCGGGCTAGACGCCGGGCCGCCTTACCCCGAAGCGCCCGCCGGGCAGCACCAACCGCATCACTATGATCGGCACTTGCCGCTGGGCAACTTCCTCCCAGCCCCTCATCAGCAAGGAGAGTGTCGCCGCGTGGGTGCTCAGCCCGTCGACCTGTCGCCGGATGCCTTGGCCAAGGCGGTCGGCGTCGCCCAGGAGGCCATCGCGCTCGCCGGCGATCTGGACGCGCTCGCGCGGGTGAAGACCGAGCACCTCGGCGACCGTTCCCCGCTGGCGCTGGCGCGTCAGGCGTTGGGCGGCGTCCCCAAGGGGGAGCGCGCCGACGCCGGCAAACGGGTCAATTCCGCGCGGACCGAGGTCCAGCGCAGCTACGACCAGCGCCTGGCCGCGCTGCGCGCCGAACGCGACGCCGCGGTGCTGGTCGCCGAAAGCATCGACGTCACCCTGCCGTCGACGCGCCAGCCACCCGGCGCGCGGCACCCGATCACCATCCTGGCCGAGCACATCGCCGACACTTTCATCGCGATGGGCTGGGAGCTGGCGGAGGGGCCGGAGGTCGAAACCGAGCAGTTCAACTTCGACGCCCTCAACTTCCCGGCGGACCACCCCGCGCGCAGCGAGCAGGACACGTTCTACATCGCACCGGACGATTCCCGGCAGCTGCTACGCACCCACACCTCGCCGGTACAGGTGCGCACCCTGCTCGCCCACGAGCTGCCCGTCTACATCGTCTCGATCGGCCGCACCTTCCGCACCGACGAGCTGGACGCCACCCACACCCCCGTCTTCCACCAGGTGGAGGGGCTCGCGGTGGACCGCGGCCTGTCCATGGCCCACCTGCGCGGCACCCTGGACGCGTTCGCCCGCGCCGAGTTCGGGCCCGAGGCGCGCACCCGCATCCGGCCGCACTTCTTCCCGTTCACCGAACCTTCCGCCGAGGTCGACGTGTGGTTCGTCGGCAAGAAGGGCGGCGCCGGCTGGGTGGAGTGGGGCGGCTGCGGCATGGTGCACCCCAACGTGTTGCGGGCTGCGGGCATCGACCCCGAGGTGTACTCCGGCTTCGCCTTCGGCATGGGCCTGGAACGCACGCTGCAGTTCCGCAACGGCATCCCCGACATGCGTGACATGGTCGAGGGCGACGTGCGGTTCTCGTTGCCGTTCGGGGTGGGTGCCTGATGCGGATCCCCTACAGCTGGCTGCGGGAAGTGGTGGCGGCCGGCGCCCCGGGCTGGGACGTCAGCCCCGCCGACCTCGAGCAGACGCTGGTGCGGATCGGCCACGAGGTGGAGGAGGTGGTCGCGCTCGGTCCGGTCGACGGCCCGCTGACCGTGGGGCGGGTGACCGCCATCGAGGAGCTCACCGGCTTCAAGAAGCCCATCCGCGCCTGCCGGGTCGACGTCGGCGAGCCCGAGCCGCGCGACATCGTCTGCGGGGCAACCAACTTCGCCGTCGGCGACCTGGTGGTGGTGGCCTTGCCCGGGACCACGCTGCCCGGCGGGTTCGCCATCGCGAGGCGCAAGACCTACGGCCGCGATTCCGACGGCATGATCTGCTCGGCGGCCGAACTCGGTTTGGGCGCAGACCATTCCGGGATCCTGGTGCTGCCGCCCGGAACCGCAGAGCCGGGCGCCGACGGCACCGCGGTGCTGGGACTGGACGACGTGGTCTTCCACCTGGCGATCACCCCCGACCGGGGCTACTGCATGTCGGTGCGCGGGCTGGCCCGCGAGGTCGCCTGCGCCTACGACCTGGACTTCGTCGACCCCGCGGACGTCAAACCCTTGCCCGCCAACGGCGAGGCCTGGCCCCTGGCCGTCCAGCCCGAAACCGGTGTCCGGCGCTTCGCGCTGCGGCCCGTGACCGGCATCGACCCCGCCGCGGTGTCGCCGTGGTGGCTGCAACGCCGGCTGCTGCTGGCCGGCGTCCGCGCGACCTCGCCGGCGGTGGACGCCACCAACTACGTGATGCTCGAGCTCGGCCACCCGATGCACGCGCACGACTGCGATCGCATCTCCGGCGGCCTCGGCGTGCGGTTCGCCCGGGCCGGCGAGACCGTCGTCACCCTCGACGACATCGAGCGCCGGCTGGATCCGGCCGACGTGCTCATCGTCGACGACCGGGCGACGGCCGCGATCGGCGGCGTGATGGGCGCGGCGAGCACCGAGGTGCGCGCCGACTCCACCGACGTGCTGCTCGAGGCCGCCGTGTGGGACCCCGCCGCCGTCTCGCGCACCCAGCGCCGGCTGCACCTGCCCAGCGAGGCCGCCCGGCGCTACGAGCGCGGCGTGGACCCGGCCATCTCGGTGGCCGCGCTCGACCGGTGCGCCGCGCTGCTCGTCGAGATCGCCGGGGGAGCGGTGTCGGAGAAGCTGACCGACTGGCGGGGCGACCCGCCGACCGACGACTGGTCGCTCCCGCCGATCCGGATCCACGCCGAACTGCCCGACCGGATCGCCGGGGTGGCCTACCCGCCCGGGACCGCCGCGCGGCGCCTGGCGCAGATCGGGGCTTCGGTGAGCGACGAGGGCGACACCCTGACGGTGACGCCGCCGAGCTGGCGACCCGACCTGCTGCAGCCCGCCGACCTCGTCGAGGAGGTGCTGCGGCTGGAGGGCCTGGAGGCCATCCCGTCGGTGCTGCCCGCGGCGCCCGCGGGCCGGGGCCTGACCGCGGTGCAGAAGCGTCGCCGCGCCATCGGCAAATCGCTCGCGCAATCCGGGTATGTCGAGATCCTGCCGACGCCGTTCCTGCCGGCGGGCGTCTTCGATTTGTGGGGCCTGCCGGCCGACGACCCGCGGCGCGCCACCACGCAGGTGCTCAACCCGCTCGAGGCCGACCGCCCGCACCTGGCCACCACGCTGCTGCCCGCCCTGCTGGAGGCGTTGGTGCGCAACGTGTCTCGCGGGTTGGTGGACGTCGCGCTGTACGCCCTGGCCCAGGTGGTGCAGCCGACCGAGCAGACCCGCGGCGTGCAGCCCATCCCCGTGCACCGCCGGCCCACCGACACCGAGATCGCCCAGCTGGACGCGTCGTTGCCCCGCCAGCCGCAGCACGTGGCCGCCGTCCTGGCGGGCCTTCGCGAACGCCCCGGCCCGTGGGGCCCCGGCCGCCGCGCCGAGGCCGCCGACGCGTTCGAGGCGGCCCGCATCATCGCCCGCGCCAGCGGGGTCGAGGTGAGCCTGCGGGCCGCCCGGCACCTGCCGTGGCACCCGGGCCGGTGCGCCGAGGTGCTCGTCGGGGAGACCGTCGTCGGACATGCGGGGCAGCTGCACCCGGCGGTGATCGAGCGCTCCGGACTGCCGAAGGGCACCTGCGCCGTCGAGCTCAACCTCGACGCGATCCCCATCGCGGTGGCGCTGCCGGCGCCCCGGGTGTCGCCGTTCCCGGCGGTGTTCCAGGACGTCAGCCTGGTGGTGCCGGCCCACGTCCCGGCCCAGGCGGTGGCCGACGCCGTCCGGGAGGGCGCCGGCGAGTTGCTCGAAGACCTGCAACTGTTCGACGTCTTCACCGGCCCGCAGGTCGGCGAGGACCGCAAGTCGCTGACGTTCGCCCTGCGCTTTCGCGCGCCGGACCGCACGCTGACCGAGGACGACGCCAGCGCGGCCCGCGACGCCGCGGTGCGACGCGCCGCCGACGCGGTCGGCGCCGAACTGCGCACCTAGCCCGCCCTTGTAATGGATTTGCAAAGCAATGCATAACCATGCAGAATCGGCGGAATGGCCGACGTATTGAGGGTGGCGGTTGCGGGGGCCAGCGGCTATGCGGGCGGGGAGATCCTGCGCCTGTTGCTCGGGCATCCGGCCTACGCCGACGGCCGCCTCGCCATCGGGTCGCTGACCGCCGCTTCCAGCGCCGGCAGCACGCTCGGCGAGCACCATCCGCACCTGACGCCGCTGGCGCAGCGCGTGGTCGAGCCGACCGACCTCGCCGCGCTGGCCGGGCACGACGTGGTGTTCCTGGCCCTGCCGCACGGGCATTCGGCGGCGCTGGCCGAACAACTCGGCCCCGACGCGCTGATCGTCGACTGCGGCGCCGACTTCCGGCTGACCGATGCGGGCGCCTGGGAGCGGTTCTACGGCTCCCCGCACGCCGGCAGCTGGCCGTACGGGCTGCCGGAGCTGCCCGGCGCGCGGGAGCGGCTGCGCGGCGCGCGCCGCGTCGCGGTGCCGGGCTGCTACCCGACCGCGGCGCTGCTGGCGTTGCTGCCGGCGGTGGCCGAGGACCTGATCGAGCCGGCCGTCACGGTGGTCGCCGTCAGCGGCACCTCGGGCGCGGGCCGGGCCGCCAAGACCGACCTGCTGGGTTCCGAGGTGATCGGGTCCGCGCGGGCCTACAACATCGCGGGCGCCCACCGGCACACGCCCGAGATCGCCCAGGGTCTGCGCGCCGTCACCGACCGCGACGTCACGGTGTCGTTCACGCCGGTGCTGATCCCGACGTCGCGCGGCATCCTGGCCACCTGCACCGCCCGCACCCGCGCGCCGCTGTCGCAGCTACGGGCCGCGTACGAGAAGGCCTATGACGGGGAGCCTTTCGTGCACCTGCTGCCCGAGGGCCAGCTGCCCCGCACCGGTTCGGTGATCGGCAGCAACGCCGCCCACCTCGCCGTCGCGGTGGACGAGGCCGCAAGTGCGTTCGTGGCCATCGCCGCCATCGACAACCTGGTGAAGGGCACCGGTGGCGCCGCCGTGCAATCCATGAATCTCGCGCTGGGTTGGCCGGAGACCGAAGGCCTTTCGGTGGTCGGGGTCGCGCCGTGACCCACCTTGCCGAGGCGCGCCTGGTGCGCGAACAGGGCGTCACCGCGCCCGCCGGGTTCCGGGCCGCCGGCATCGCCGCCGGCATCAAGGCGTCCGGCAACCGCGACCTGGCCCTGGTCTTCAACGAGGGACCCGACTATGCGGCCGCCGGCGTGTTCACCCGCAACAAGGTCAAGGCCGCGCCCGTGCTGTGGACCCAGCGGGTGCTGACCACCGGCGCGTTGCGTGCGGTGATCCTCAACTCCGGCGGCGCCAACGCCTGCACCGGTCCCGGCGGCTTCCAGGACGCCCACGCCACCGCGGAGGCCCTCGCGGCCGCGTTGTCGGACTGGGGGACCGAGACGGGGGCCATCGAGGTCGCGGTGTGTTCCACCGGGCTGATCGGGGACCGGTTGCCGATGGACAAGGTGCTCGCCGGGGTCCGGGCGGTCGTGCAGGACATGGCCGGCGGGCTGAGCGGAGGAGACGAGGCCGCGCGCGCCATCATGACCACCGACACGGTGCCCAAACAGGTTGCGCTGCACCACCCGGGCAACTGGACGGTCGGCGGGATGGCCAAGGGGGCGGGCATGCTGGCGCCCTCGCTGGCCACCATGCTCTGCGTGCTCACCACCGACGCGGCCGTCGACGCCGCCGCGCTCGACACCGCGCTGCGCCGCGCCACCGCCCGCACCTTCGACCGCCTCGACATCGACGGCAGCTGTTCGACGAACGACACCGTGCTGCTGCTGGCGTCGGGCGCCAGCGAGATCACCCCGTCCCAGGCCGAACTCGACGACGCCGTGCTGGCGGTCTGCGACGACCTGTGCGCGCAGCTGCAGGCCGACGCCGAGGGCGTCACCAAGCGCGTGACCGTGACCGTGACCGGGGCCGCCTCCGAGGACGACGCGCTGACCGCCGCGCGGGTGATCGCCCGCGACAGCCTGGTCAAGACCGCGGTGTTCGGGTCCGACCCCAACTGGGGCCGGGTGCTGGCGGCGGTCGGCATGGCGCCGGTCACCCTCGACCCGGACCGGATCCGGGTGTCGTTCAACGGCTTTGCCGTGTGCGTCGACGGCGTCGGAGCGCCCGGCGCCCGCGAGGTGGACCTGTCCGGCGCCGACATCGACATCACGGTCGACCTGCGTGTGGGCGACGCCTCCGCCGCCGTCCGCACCACCGACCTGTCGCACGCGTACGTCGAAGAGAACTCGGCGTACAGCTCATGACAGTCAACACTCAAGAGCTGTCCACCGCGGTCAAGGCGCAGGTGCTGGCCGAGGCGCTGCCCTGGCTCAAGCAGCTGTACGGCAAGGTCATCGTCATCAAGTACGGCGGCAACGCCATGACCGACGACACGCTGCGGCACGCGTTCGCCGCCGACATGGCCTTCCTGCGCAACTGCGGCATCCACCCCGTCGTCGTGCACGGCGGCGGCCCGCAGATCACCGCCATGCTGCGGCGCCTGGGCATCGAGGGCGACTTCAAGGGCGGCTTCCGGGTCACCACACCGGAGGTGCTCGACGTGGCGCGGATGGTGTTGTTCGGGCAGGTGGGTCGCGAACTGGTCAACCTGATCAACGCGCACGGGCCCTACGCCGTCGGCATCACCGGCGAGGACGCGCAGCTGTTCACCGCCGTGCGGCGCAGCGTCACCGTGGACGGCGTGGCCACCGACATCGGCCTGGTCGGGGACGTCGAGCGGGTCAACACCGCCGCGGTGCTGGATCTGATTGCGGCGGGCCGCATTCCGGTGGTGTCGACGCTCGCGCCGGACGCCGAGGGCGTGGTGCACAACATCAACGCCGACACCGCCGCGGCGGCGCTCGCCGAGGCCCTGCAGGCCGAAAAGCTGCTGATGCTCACCGATGTCGAGGGCCTCTACACCAGCTGGCCGGACCGGGATTCGCTGGTCAGCGAGATCGACACCGCGACACTGTCCCAACTGCTACCCACGCTGGAGGCGGGCATGATTCCCAAGGTCGAGGCGTGCCTGCGGGTGGTCACCGCGGGTGTGCCCAGCGCGCACATCATCGACGGCCGGGTCGAACACTGCGTGCTGGTGGAGCTTTTCACCGACGCGGGCACCGGGACCAAGGTGGTGAGCGCGTGACCAAAGGGGATCTGATGCAGCACCGCTGGCAAGCCGTGATGATGAACAACTACGGCACCCCGCCGCTGGCCCTGGCCGCCGGCGACGGCGCCGTGGTCACCGACGTGGATGGCAACACGTACCTCGACCTGCTCGGCGGCATCGCCGTCAACGTCCTGGGCCACCGCCACCCCGCCGTCATCGAGGCCGTCACGCACCAGATGACGACGCTGGGCCACACCTCCAACCTCTATGCCAGCGAGCCGGGCATCGCGCTGGCCGAAGAGCTGGTCGCCCTGCTCGGTGCGGACGCGCCCGCGCGGGTGTTCTTCTGCAACTCCGGAACCGAGGCCAACGAGGTCGCGTTCAAGCTGTCGCGGCTGACCGGGCGCACGAAACTGGTTGCCGCGCAAGGCGGTTTCCACGGCCGCACGATGGGCTCGCTGGCGCTGACCGGCCAGCCGAGCAAGCAGGCGCCGTTCGAGCCGCTGCCCGGCTTCGTCACCCACGTGCCCTACGGCGACGCCGACGCGCTGGCCGCCGCCGTCGACGACGCCACCGCCGCGGTGTTCCTCGAACCGATCATGGGCGAGGGCGGCGTCGTCGTCCCGCCCGGGGGCTATCTGACCGCCGCGCGCGACATCACCGCGCGGCACGGTGCCCTGCTGGTGCTCGACGAGGTGCAGACCGGAATGGGCCGCACCGGAGCGTTTTTCGCCCACCAGCACGACGGCGTCACCCCCGACGTCGTGACCATGGCCAAGGGCCTCGGCGGCGGGCTGCCCATCGGCGCCTGCCTGGCCGTCGGGCCGGCCGCCGAGCTGATGACCCCCGGCCTGCACGGCAGCACCTTCGGCGGCAACCCGATCTGCGCCGCGGCCGCGCGGGCGGTGCTGCGGGTGATCGCGGGCGAGGACCTGGTCCGGCACGCCGAGGTGCTGGGCAAGTCGCTGCGCCACGGCATCGAGTCGCTGAACCACCCGCTGATCGACCACGTGCGCGGCCGCGGGCTGCTGCAGGGCATGGTGCTGACCGCGCCGCGCGCCAAGGACGCCGAAAACGCCGCGCGCGACGCCGGATTCCTGGTCAACGCCGCCGCGCCGGACATCGTCCGGCTGGCCCCGCCGCTGATCGTCACCGAGGCCCAGCTCGAGACCTTCGTCGAGGCGTTGCCGGCCATTCTGGACAGGGCCGCGGCATGACGCGCCATTTCCTGCGCGACGACGACCTGTCGCCCTCCGAGCAGGCCGAGGTGCTGCAGCTCGCCGCCGAACTCAAGAAGGACCCGTTCAGCGCCCGGCCGCTGGAGGGCCCGCGCGGCGTCGCGGTGCTCTTCGACAAGAACTCCACCCGCACCCGGTTCTCCTTCGAGGTGGGCATCGCCCAGCTCGGCGGGCACGCCGTCGTCGTCGACGCGCGCAGCACCCAGCTGGGCCGCGACGAGACGCTGGGCGACACCGCGCGGGTGCTGTCCCGCTACGTCGAGGCCATCGTGTGGCGGACCTTCGCCCAGGACCGGCTCGAGGCGATGGCCGAGGCCGCCGCGGTGCCCGTGGTGAACGCGCTCTCCGACGAGTTCCATCCCTGCCAGGTGCTCGCCGACCTGCAGACGATCTCCGAGCGCAAGGGATCGCTTGCGGGACTGCGTATGTCCTACCTCGGCGACGGCGCCAACAACATGGCCCACTCGCTACTGCTCGGTGGGGTGACCGCCGGCATGCACGTCACCGTCGCCGCGCCCGACGGCTTCGCCCCCGCGCGCGCGTACGTGGCGGCGGCCCGTGCGCGGGCCGAGACCACCGGCGGCTCGGTCGCCCTGACCGCCGATCCGGACGCGGCGGCGACCGGGGCCGACGTCCTGGTGACCGACACCTGGACGTCGATGGGGCAGGAGGACGACGGGCTGGACCGCCGCACACCGTTCCGGCCCTTTCAGGTCAACCAGCGGCTGCTCGGCCTGGCCGATCCGGAAGCCATTGTGCTGCACTGCCTTCCGGCCCACCGCAACGACGAGATCACCGACGAGGTGATGGACGGGCCGGCCAGCGTCGTGTGGGACGAGGCCGAGAACCGGCTACACGCCCAGAAGGCGCTGCTGGTGTGGCTGCTGGAGCGGTCCCGATGACCCGCTCGAAAACCACCCCCGAGATCACCCGGGCCGGCCGCCAGGACCGCATCGTGGCGATCCTGTCGTCGGCGTCGATCAGCAGCCAAAGCGAGCTCGCCGCCCGGCTGGCGGACGAGGGCATCGAGGTCACCCAGGCCACCCTGTCGCGCGACCTCGAAGAGCTGGGCGCGGTGAAGCTGCGTGGCGCCGACGGCGGCGTCGGCGTCTACATCGTCCCCGAGGACGGGAGCCCGGTGCGCGGCGTCTCCGGCGGCACCGCGCGGCTGTCCCGGCTGCTCAGTGAGCTCTTGGTCTCCGCCGACGCCAGCGCCAACCTCGCCGTGCTGCGCACCCCGCCCGGCGGCGCCAACTACTTGGCCAGCGCGATCGACCGCGCGGCGTTGCCGTACGTCGTCGGCACCATCGCCGGCGACGACACCGTCTTCGTGGCCGCCCGCGAGCCGATGACCGGCGCGGAGCTGGCCCGCACCCTCGAAACTCTCACCACAACCTAAGGAGATTGGTTCATGTCAGATCGCGTCATCCTGGCGTATTCCGGCGGACTGGACACGTCGGTCGCGATCAGCTGGATCGGCAAGGAAACCGGCCGCGAGGTGGTGGCGGTCGCGATCGACCTCGGCCAGGGCGGCGAGGACATGGAGGTCGTCCGCCAGCGGGCCCTGGACTGCGGCGCGGTGGAAGCCGTCGTCGTCGACGCCCGCGACGAGTTCGCCGAGGGCTACTGCCTGCCCACCATTTTGAGCAACGCGCTCTACATGGACCGCTACCCGTTGGTGTCGGCGATCAGCCGGCCGCTGATCGCCAAGCACCTGGTGGCGGCGGCCCGCGAGCACGGCGGCACCACCGTCGCGCACGGCTGCACCGGCAAGGGCAACGACCAGGTCCGGTTCGAGGTCGGATTCGCTTCGCTGGCACCGGATTTGGAGGTGCTGGCCCCGGTCCGCGACTACGCGTGGACGCGGGAGAAAGCGATCGCATTCGCCGAAGAGAACGCCATCCCGATCAACGTCACCAAGCGCTCGCCGTTCTCCATCGACCAGAACGTGTGGGGACGCGCGGTGGAAACCGGCTTCCTGGAACATCTTTGGAATGCGCCCACCAAGGACATCTACGCCTACACCGAAGACCCCACCATCAACTGGAACACCCCCGACGAGGTGATCGTCGGGTTCGAGCGCGGCGTCCCGGTGTCCATCGACGGCAAACCGGTGTCGGTGCTGGCCGCCATCGAGGAACTCAACCGCCGCGCCGGCAGCCAGGGCGTCGGCCGCCTGGACGTGGTCGAGGACCGGCTGGTGGGCATCAAGAGCCGCGAGATCTACGAGGCCCCCGGGGCGATGGTGCTCATCACCGCCCACACCGAACTCGAACACGTCACGCTGGAGCGCGAGCTGGGCCGCTTCAAGCGGCACACCGACCAGCGCTGGGCCGAACTGGTCTACGACGGGCTCTGGTACTCCCCGCTGAAGACCGCGCTGGAGGCGTTCGTCGCCAAGACCCAGGAGCACGTCACGGGCGAGATCCGAATGGTGTTGCACGGCGGGCACATCGCGGTCAACGGCCGGCGCAGCGCGCAGTCGCTCTACGACTTCAACCTGGCCACCTACGACGAGGGCGACAGCTTCGACCAGTCGGCCGCCAAGGGCTTCGTCTACGTGCACGGGCTGTCGTCCAAGATCGCGTCCCGCCGGGACCTGGCCACATGACCGCGAGCGACCGTGTCTGCACGACGACACGCCGCATTGTGCGTACAAACGCGGTCGCTCGCGCGGGGGCGAGGGCCGAAGCGTGAGCACGCGCGAGGGGTCGCTGTGGGGCGGGCGGTTCGCCGACGGCCCGTCGGACGCGCTGGCGGCGCTCAGTAAGTCCACCCATTTCGACTGGGTGCTGGCCCCCTACGACATCGTCGCCTCGCGGGCCCACACCGTGATCCTGTTCCACGCCGGGCTGCTCACCGCCGAGCAGCGCGACGGGCTGCTGGCCGGGCTGGACAGCCTCGCCGAGGACGTGGCCGACGGCAGCTTCGCGCCGCTGGTGACCGACGAGGACGTGCACGCAGCGCTGGAGCGCGGGCTGATCGACCGGGTCGGCCCCGACCTGGGCGGCCGGCTGCGGGCCGGGCGGTCGCGCAACGACCAGGTGGCCACCCTGTTCCGGATGTGGCTGCGCGACGCGGTGCGCCGGGTCGCCGACGGGGCGCTGCAGGTGGTGGCCGCGCTGGCCGCCCAGGCCGCCGCGCACCCGACGGCGATCATGCCGGGCAAGACGCACCTGCAGTCCGCCCAGCCGGTCCTGCTGGCCCACCACCTGCTCGCGCACGCGCACCCGCTGCTGCGCGACGTCGACCGCATCGTCGACTTCGACCGGCGCGCGGACGTGTCCCCGTACGGCTCGGGGGCGCTCGCCGGCTCGTCGCTGGGGCTGGACCCGGACGCGATCGCCGCCAAGCTGGGATTCAGCACCGCCGCGGACAACTCCATCGACGCGACCGCCGCCCGGGATTTCGCCGCCGAGGCCGCGTTCGTCTTCGCGATGATCGCCGTGGACGTCTCGCGGCTGGCCGAGGACATCATCCTGTGGAGCTCGACGGAGTTCGGCTACGTCAGGCTGCACGATTCGTGGTCCACCGGCAGCTCGATCATGCCGCAGAAGAAGAACCCGGACATCGCCGAGCTGGCCCGTGGCAAGTCCGGGCGGTTGATCGGCAACCTGGCCGGGCTGCTGGCGACGCTGAAGGCCCAGCCGCTGGCCTACAACCGCGACCTGCAGGAGGACAAGGAGCCGGTGTTCGACTCGGTCGCCCAGCTGGAGCTGGTGCTGCCGGCGATGGCCGGCCTGGTGGCCAGCCTGACGTTCGACGTCGAGCGGATGGCGGCCCTGGCCCCGGCCGGCTACACGCTGGCCACCGACATCGCCGAATGGCTGGTGCGCCGCGGGGTGCCGTTCCGGGCCGCGCACGAGGCTGCCGGGGCCGCGGTGCGCGCGGCCGAGGGGCGCGCCGTCGGACTCGACGAGCTCACCGACGACGAGTTGGCCGCCATCAGCCCCGAGCTGACGCCCCAGGTGCGGGAGATCTTGACGGTCGAGGGCTCGGTGTCGTCGCGCGATCGGCGGGGCGGCACCGCGCCCGCCCGGGTCGCCGAGCAGCTCGAAGCCGTCTTGGCCCGCAGCGAGGAGCTCGGCGCGCGGCTCGGCGGCCGCGAATCATGACGTCCATTTACGCTCCGGTCAATTCCAATCCGACTAGAATTCCGGCTGAAGCGATGCGGCTGAACCTGTCATGCCGGATCCTCGTCATCAAGGGGTGGGACCAATGAGCGTCGTCGCGGGCGTGTCCGGTGCCTTGCCGCCGTATCGCTACTCCCAGCGAGAGCTCACCGACTTCTTCGTCGGCATCCCGGACTTCGAGGGCTACGAGGACATCGTCCGGCAGTTGCACGCCAGCGCCAAGGTCAACAGCCGCCACCTGGTGCTGCCGCTGGAGCGGTACCCCACGCTGACCGACTTCGGCGTGGCGAACCGGATATTCATCGACAACGCCGTCGACCTGGGCTGCGAGGCGCTCTCGGGCGCGCTCGACGAGGCGGGGCTGCGGCCGCAGGACCTGGACGTGCTGATCACGACGACGGTCACCGGCCTCGCGGTGCCCTCCCTGGACGCCCGGATCGCCGGGCGGCTGGGGCTGCGCGACGACGTCCGCCGGGTGCCGCTGTTCGGCCTGGGCTGCGTGGCCGGGGCCGCGGGCGTGGCCCGGCTGAACGACTACCTGCGCGGAGCGCCGGACGCCGCCGCGGCACTGATCTCGGTCGAGCTGTGCTCGCTCACCTATCCCGGCTACAAGCCGTCGCTGCCCGGCCTGGTCGGCAGCGCGCTGTTCGCCGACGGGGCGGGCGCGGTGGTGGCCGTCGGCGAGCGCCGCGCCGAACGGATGGCCGCCGGCGGGCCCGCGATCCTGGACTCGCGCAGCACCCTGTACCCCGATTCGCTGCGCACCATGGGCTACGACGTCGGCGCGGCCGGCTTCGAGCTGGTGCTGGCCAAGGACCTGGCCCAAGTGGTCGAGGAGCACATCGAGCGGGACGTCACCGGCTTCCTCGGGGAGCACGGGCTGACGACCACCGACATCGGCGCCTGGGTCAGCCATCCCGGCGGCCCGAAGATCATCGACGCGATCAACGCGAGCCTGGGCCTGCCGCCGGACGCCCTCGAGCTGACCTGGCGTTCGCTGGGCGAGATCGGCAACCTCTCGTCGGCGTCGGTGTTGCACGTGCTGCGAGATACCCGGGCCAAGCCGCCACCCAGCGGCAGCCCCGGCCTGATGATCGCGATGGGTCCGGGATTCTGTTCCGAGCTCGTCCTGCTGCGCTGGCACTGACACCCAAGGCGTTGCTTTTGTCTGCCTTCGGAGAAACCTCGTGATGACATTTCCTTGCCCGGGCCGCGTTTCATGACCGGCGACTCCGACGAGCTGGTCAGGGCGCTCCGCGCGGCGCTGAAGGACAACGAGCGGCTGAAGCGCGAGGCCCGCGAATACCTCGCCGCGGCAACCGAACCCGTGGCGGTGGTCGGCATGGGCTGCCGGTATCCGGGGGGCGTGGATTCGCCGGAGGCCCTGTGGCAGATGGTGGTCGAGGGCCGCGACGTGGTCTCGGAATTCCCGGCGGACCGCGGCTGGAACCTGGCCGGCCTTTTCGATCCCGACCCCGACGCGGTGGGAAAGTCCTACGCCCGGTGCGGGGGCTTTTTGGCCGACGTCGCCGACTTCGACGCCGCCTTCTTCGGCATCGCGCCCAGCGAGGCGCTGGCCATGGACCCGCAGCAGCGCCTGCTGCTCGAGGTGTCCTGGGAGGCGTTGGAGCGGGCCGGGATCGACCCCGCCGAGCTGCGCGGTTCGGCGACGGGCGTGTTCGCCGGGATCTTCCACGGCTCCTACGGCGGCCAGGGCCGGGTGCCGGGACACCTGGAGCGCTACGGGTTGCGCGGATCCACGCTGAGCGTGGCGTCGGGCCGGGTGGCCTACTCGCTGGGCCTGGAGGGCCCGGCCATCTCGGTGGACACGGCCTGTTCGTCGTCGCTGGTGGCGCTGCACCTGGCGGCGCGGTCGCTGCGCGCCGGCGAATGCGACCTGGCGCTGGCCGGCGGCGTGACGGTGATGGCCACCCCGGCGATGTTCATCGAGTTCAGTCGGCAGCGGGCGCTGGCGGCCGACGGGCGTTGCAAGGCGTACGCCGGCGCCGCCGACGGCACCGGCTTCTCCGAGGGCGTCGGCGTGCTGGTGCTGGAACGGGTGTCCGACGCGCGCCGGCACGGGCATCAGGTGCTTGCGCTGCTGCGCGGGTCGGCGGTCAATCAGGACGGCGCCTCCAACGGGCTGGCGACGCCCAACGGGCCCTCGCAGCAGCGGGTGATCCGGGCCGCGCTGGCCGACGCGCGCCTGCGCGCCGCGGACGTGGACCTGGTGGAGGGGCACGGGACGGGCACCACCCTCGGGGATCCGATCGAGGCGCAGGCGGTCTTGGCCACCTACGGCCAGGACCGGCCGGCCGACCGTCCGCTGTGGCTGGGGTCGATCAAGTCCAACATGGGCCACACTTCGGCGGCGGCGGGCGCCGGCGGGGTGATCAAGATGGTGCAGGCGGTCCGGCACGGGCTGATGCCCAAGACGTTGCACGTGGATGTGCCCACGCCGCACGTGGATTGGTCGGCCGGCGCGGTGTCGCTGCTGACCGAGGCGCGGGAGTGGCCCGCGCAGGACCGGCCGCGCCGCGCCGGGGTGTCGTCGTTCGGGATCAGCGGCACCAATGCGCACGTCATCGTCGAGCAACCACCGCTGGAGCCCGAAAGTCCCGCGCCGGCCGGCGATGACGCGCCCGCGCCGTGGGTGCTGTCGGCCCGGTCGGCCGACGCGCTGGCCAACCAGGCGTCCCGGTTGCTGGCGCGGGTGCACGACGACCCGGGTGTGCGGGCGGTCGACGTGGCCTGGTCGCTGGTGTCGACGCGGTCGCTGTTCGAGCACCGCGCCGTGCTGGTCGGGGACCGTGAGCGCCTGCTGGCGGGGCTGGCCGACCTGGCTGATCTCGCCGCCGGCGCGCCGGGGGCGGGTGCGGTGGTGGGCCGGGCGCAGCCGGTCGGCAAGACGGTGTTCGTGTTTCCCGGTCAGGGCTCGCAATGGGTCGGCATGGGATCCGAATTGCTCGACAGCTCACCGGTTTTCGCCGAACACCTGCAGCGCTGCGAGAAGGCGCTCGCCGAACACGTGGACTGGTCGTTGGTCGACGTCATCCGCGGGGCGCCCGGGGCGCCCGGACTGGACCGGGTGGACGTGGTGCAGCCGGCCCTGTGGGCGGTGATGGTGTCGCTGGCGGAGTTGTGGCGATCGCTGCGGGTGGTCCCCGACGCGGTGATCGGCCACTCGCAGGGCGAGATCGCGGCGGCGTATGTGGCGGGGGCGCTGTCGCTGGAGGACGCCGCCCGGGTGGTCGCGCTGCGCAGCCGGCTGTTGGTGGGGTTGGCGGGCGCGGGCGGCATGGTGTCGCTGGCCTGCGGGGTGGCCCGGGCCGAAGAGTTGATCGCCGGGTTCGGCGATCGATTGAATGTGGCTGCCGTCAACGGTGTTTCGGCGGTGGTGGTGTCCGGTGAGGTGGCGGCGCTCGACGAGTTGACGCGGCGTTGCGAGGGCGGCGACGTGCGGGCCCGCCGGATCGACGTCGACTATGCCTCCCACTCCCGGCACGTCGACGCCATCAGCGCGGCGCTGGCCGAGGCGCTGGCCGGGATCGAGCCGCGCTCGTCCTCGGTCACGCTGTTCTCCACCGTGACCGGTGAACCGCTGGACACCGCGGGGCTGGACGCCGACTACTGGTTCCGCAGCATCCGGCAGACGGTCCAGTTCGAGCGGGCGGTGCGCAACGCCTGCGGCTCCGGGTACGGCGTGTTCGTGGAATGCAGCCCGCACCCCGTGCTGCTCGCCGCCGTGGAGGAGACGCTGGCCGATTGCGGCCGCGACGCGTTGGTGGTCCCCTCCCTGGGTCGCGACGACGGTTCGCTGCAACGGTTTTGGCTTTCGGCGGGTCAGGCCCACGTGGCCGGCGTGCCGGTGGACTGGCGGGCCGGCATGGCCGGCCTGGGTGGGCGGCGCGTGGAGTTGCCGACTTATGGGTTTGTGCGGCAACGGTTTTGGCTGCCGGGCGGAGCGACGGGATCGGGTGACGTGGCAACGCTGGGGCTGGCCGGCGCGCGGCACGCGCTGCTGGGCGCGGTGCTGGCGCGGCCCGACTCCGGCGGCGTGGTGCTCACGGGCCGGCTGTCGACGGCCGCCCAGCCGTGGCTGGCCGACCATGCGGTGGGCGGCACGGTGTTGTTCCCCGGCGCGGGGTTTGTGGAGCTGGCGATCCGCGCCGGCGACGAGGTCGGCTGCGGTGTCCTGGAGGAGTTGACGTTGTCGGCCCCGCTGGTGTTGCCGGCCGCGGACGGTGTCCAGGTGCAGGTGGTGGTCGGCGCGGCGGCCGAGTCGGGGCGTCGCGAGGTGTCGGTGTATGCGGCCGGCGCGCAGTCGGAGTGGGTGCTGCACGCCCAGGGCCTGTTGGGCGCGGCGGCGGTGGCGCCGGCCGCGGACATGTCGGTGTGGCCGCCGGTGGGGGCGACGCCGGTGGAGGTGGGCGACGCCTACGCGCGGCTGGCGGAGCGGGGCTACGAGTATGGCCGGGCATTCCGCGGCCTGCGGGCGATGTGGCGGCGGGGCGACGAGATCTTCGCCGACGTCGCGTTGCCGGACGACGCCGGTGCGACGGACGGTGGCTTCGGCATGCACCCGGTGTTGCTGGACGCGGCGCTGCACGCGATCGGCGTGGCCGCCGGGCAGGGCCAGACCGTGTTGCCGTTCTCCTGGCAGGGGGTGTTGTTGCACGCGGCGGGCGCAGCGCGGGCGCGGGTCCGGATAACACCCTCCGGTGCCGGGGCGGTGTCGGTGGAACTGGCCGACGGCTCCGGGCTGCCGGTGTTGTCGGTGCGCTCGCTGGCGATGCGTCCGGTTTCGGCCGAGCAGCTTTCGCTCGCGGCGGCGCCTGCCGAGGGCTTGTTCGAGGTGGCGTGGTCGCCGGTCGCCTTGAGCGGCAACGGCTTCGACCGGGACGTCACCGTGTGGGGGCCGGGCGCGCACGGCGGCGACGTGGTGCGCTCGGTGCACGCGGCCACCACCGAGGCGCTGGGCGCGCTGCAATCGTGGTTGGGCGAGGCCGGGTCACCGGTGGTGGCCGTGCAGACCCGCGGCGCGGTGGCGCTCCCCGGTGAGGACGTCACGGACCTGGCCGGCGCGGCGGTGTGGGGGTTGGTGCGCTCGGCGCAGGCCGAGCACCCGGGCCGGGTGGTGTTGATCGACTCGGACGGATCGCTCGACGCGCGGGCGGTGATCGGCTGCGGCGAGCCGCAATTGGCGGTCCGCGACGGCGTGGCGTACGCGGCCCGGATGCGGCCGGCGCGCAGGGGATCGGTTCTGCGGCTGCCGCCCGGGGGCTGGCGGCTGGACGCCGGCGCCGGCGGCACGCTGGAGGACCTGGTGGTGAGCCCTTGCCCGCCGGTGGAATTGGACGCCGGCCAGGTCCGGGTGGCGGTGGCCGCGGTCGGGGTGAACTTCCGGGACGTGCTGGTCGCCCTGGGCATGTATCCGGGCGGTGGCCGGCTGGGGGCCGAGGGCTCGGGCGTGGTGGTCGAGGTGGGTCCCGGTGTGACCGGGCTCGCCGTCGGTGACGCGGTCATGGGGCTGCTCGGGGTGGTCGGGTCCGAAGCCGTGGTCGATCAGCGGGTGGTGACCCGGGTGCCGGAGGGTTGGTCGCTGGTGACGGCGGCGGGTGTGCCGGTGGTCTTTCTCACCGCGCTCTACGGGCTGTCGGAGCTGGCGGGCCTGCGTGCCGGCGAGCGGGTGCTGGTGCACACCGCCACCGGCGGGGTGGGGATGGCCGCGGTCCAGCTGGCGCGGCACTGGGGTGCGGAGGTGTTCGCCACCGCGAGCCGCGGCAAGTGGGACACCCTGCGCGCCATGGGATTCGACGACGACCACATCGGCGACTCGCGGACGCTGGAGTTCGAGCAGAAGTTCTCGGCCGCCACCGGCGGGGCCGGTGTCGATGTGGTGCTCAATTCCCTGGCGGGCGAGTTCACCGACGCGTCGCTGCGGCTGCTGGCCCCCGGCGGGCGCTTCATCGAGATGGGCAAGACCGACGTCCGCGATCCGCACGAAGTCGCCGAACGGTACGGGGGCGCGCGGTATCGCGCCTTCGACCTGATGGAGGCCGGCGAAGACCGCACCGCCGCGATGCTGGCCCGGATCGTGCAACTGCTTCACGACGGCGCCGTGAAACCGTTGCCGCTCAAGACCTTCGACGTCCGCTGCGCCTCGGCGGCCTACCGGTTCGTCAGCCAGGCCCGGCACGTCGGCAAGGTCGCACTCACCGTCCCGTCCGGGCCCGGCGCGGTGCTCAGTGGGTGTGGCGGGCTCGCCGGCGGCAGCGTGGTGATCACCGGCGGCACCGGCATGGCCGGCTCGGCTGGCCCGCCACCTCGTCGACCGGTATCGCGTGGCCCACGTGGTGCTGGCCAGCCGCGCCGGCGCCGGGGCCCCGGGGGTCGCGGAGCTGGTGGATCGCCTGCAGGAGGCCGGCGCCCGGGTGACGGTGGTGGCCTGCGATGTCGCCGACCGCGACGCGGTCGCGGCGATGCTGGCGCAGATACCGGACGAATATCCGCTGCGCGCTGTGGTGCACGCGGCCGGCATCCTCGACGACGGGCTGGTCTTGTCCCTGACCCCGGATCGGGTGGATGCCGTGTTGCGGGCCAAGGTCGACGGCGCCTGGCACCTGCACGAGCTGACGCGCGAACAGGATCTGTCGGCGTTCGTGGTGTTTTCGTCGATGGCCGGAATCGTGGGCACTCCCGGCCAGGCCAACTACGCCGCCGCCAACAGCTTCCTCGACGGGCTGGTCGCGTACCGGCGCGCGCACGGGCTCCCGGGCCTGTCGCTGGCCTGGGGCCTCTGGGAGGAGGCGTCGGCGATGACGGCCCATCTCGGCGAACGCGACAAGGCCAGGATGAGCAGGCTCGGGATCGCGCCACTGTCCACCGAGCAGGCGCTGGAGTCGTTCGACGCCGCGATGCTGGTCGAGGCTCCGGTGCTGATGGCCGCCCGCCTGGATCGGGTCGCCCTGTCCGACAACGCCGCCGCGCTGCCCCCGCTGTTGAGCGAGCTGGCCGCCCGCACCACCCGCCGCGTCATCGACGACGTCGACACGACCGCCCTGATGACCGGGCTCGCGGCGCGCCTGCACGGCTTGGCCCCCGAGGCGCGACAGCGTGAGCTGGTCGACCTGGTCCGCGGCAACGCGGCTACGGTGCTGGGGCTGCCGAATCCCGCCGACATCAACGCGGGCCGCGCGTTCCAGGATCTTGGCTTCGATTCGCTCACCGCCGTCGAGCTGCGCAACCGGCTGAAAACCGCCACGGGGCTTACGCTTTCACCCACGCTGATCTTCGACTATCCCACGCCGTCGGTGCTGGCGGAGCACCTCGACGGTCAGCTGTCCGCCGGCCCGAGCGACCAGCCGGACCTGATGGACCGCTTCACCGACATCACCCGCGAACTGCAGGCCCTGCTGGCCCAGCCCAGTTGGGACGCGGGCGCCAAATCGGCGCTGCGGGCCCGGCTGCACAACCTGCTCGCCACCCTGGACCCCGACGATCACCCCGACCCCGAAGGCCTGGACGCCGACCTCGATGCCGCCACCGAAAGCCAACTCTTTGCCATCCTCGATGAAGAACTCGGCCGCTGAGACCACGATGCCGGACACCTCGCAGCACGTCGACTACCTCAAGCGACTGACGGCCGATCTCAGGCGGGCGCGGCGACGCGTCTCGGAGCTGGAGGGCCGGCTGTCCGAACCGATCGCGGTGGTCGGCATGGCGTGCCGCTACGCGGGCGGGGTGGATTCGCCGGAAGCCCTGTGGCAGTTGGTCAATGAGGGCCGCGACACGGTGTCGGACTTCCCGGCGGATCGGGGCTGGGACGTCGAGGGGCTGTACGACCCGGATCCCGACGCGGCGGGCAAGATGTACACCCGGCAGGGCAGCTTCCTGCGCGACGCGGCGGACTTCGACGCCGGGTTCTTCGGTGTAGGGCCCAGCGAGGCGCTGGCGATGGATCCCCAGCAGCGGTTGATGCTCGAGATCTCGTGGGAGGCGTTGGAGCGGGCCGGGATTGACCCGCTGGGGTTGCGGGGCTCGGCGACCGGCGTGTTCGCCGGCGTCATCCATGCCGGTTACGGCGGCGAGGTGAAGGGCGAGCTGGAGGGCTACGGGCTGACCGGTTCGACCCTGAGCGTGGCGTCGGGGCGGGTGTCCTATGTGTTGGGGCTGGAAGGCCCCGCGATGTCGATCGACACGGCGTGTTCGTCGTCGTTGGTGGCGATGCATCTGGCCGCGCAGTCGCTGCGCTCCGGGGAGTGCGACCTGGCGCTGGCCGGCGGTGTCACGGTGATGGCCACGCCCGCCGCGTTCGTCGAGTTCAGCCGCCAGCGGGCGCTGGCGCCGGACGGCCGGTGCAAGGTGTACGCCGGCGCCGCGGACGGGACGTCGTGGTCGGAGGGCGCGGGCGTCCTGGTGCTCGAGCGGCTGGCCGACGCGCGGCGGATGGGGCATCCGGTGCTCGCGGTGCTGGCGGGTTCGGCGGTGAACCAGGACGGCGCCTCCAACGGTCTGACCGCGCCCAACGGGCCGTCGCAGCAGCGGGTGATCCGGACCGCGCTGGCCAACGCCGGGCTGACCGCCGCGGACGTCGACGTGGTCGAAGGCCACGGCACGGGAACGGTGTTGGGTGACCCGATCGAGGCCCAGGCCCTCCTGGCCACCTACGGGCAGGACCGGCCGGCGGACCGGCCGCTGTGGTTGGGGTCGATCAAGTCCAACATCGGTCACACCTCGGCCGCGGCGGGGGTGGCCGGGGTGATCAAGATGGTGCAGGCCATGCGCCACGGGGTGATGCCCAAGACGCTGCACGTGGATGTGCCGTCGCCGCATGTGGATTGGCAGTCGGGCGCGGTGTCGCTGTTGACCGAGCCACGGCCGTGGCCGGCCCGCGACGGGCGCCGCCTGGCGGGGGTGTCGTCGTTCGGGATCAGCGGGACCAACGCCCACGTGCTCGTCGAGCAACCCCCCGCGGACTCCGAAGCCGTTGCGGCGCGGGGTGACCGGCCGGACACGGTGGTGGCGTGGGTGATCTCGGCCCGCTCGCCCGACGCGCTGGCGGCACAGGCCGCGCGGCTGTCGGCCCACCTGGACGCCGAGCCGGACCTGCACCCGATGGACGTGGGCTGGTCGCTGGCCACCACCCGGGCGGCCCTGGACCACCGCGCGGTGCTGGTCGGCGGCGACCGCGACACCCTGCTGGCGGGGCTCGCGGGCGTGGCGTCGGGGGAGCCGGGCCGGGGGGTGGCGGTCGGGCGCACGCGCGCGGCCGGTAAGCGGGTGTTCGTGTTTCCCGGTCAGGGCTCGCAGCGGCTCGGGATGGGGCGGGACCTGCACCGGCGCTCCCCGGTGTTCGCCGAGGCGTTCGACGAAGCCGTGGCGGCGGTGGACGCCCACGCCCGGCTGCCGCTGCGCGACGTGATGTGGGGCGGTGACCCGGAGTTGTTGCAGAGCACGGAATTCGCCCAGCCGGCGCTGTTCGTGCTCGAGGTCGCCCTGGCGGCGCTGTGGCGGTCGTGGGGCGTGACGCCCGACGTGGTGATCGGCCACTCGGTGGGGGAGATCGCGGCGGCCTGCGTGGCCGGGGTGTTGTCGCTGCAGGACGCGGCGCGGGTGGTGACCGCCCGCGGCCGGCTGATGGCCGCGCTGCCGGACGGCGGGGTGATGGTGGCGGTGACCGCCGCCGAGGCCGACGTCGCGCCGCTGCTGAACGGCGGCGTGAGCATCGCGGCGGTCAACGGCCCGGACGCGGTGGTGCTGTCCGGTGACCGGGCCGCCGTGACGGCCGTGGCGGACCGGCTGGCCGAGTGCGGGAGGCGGGTGCGGCAGCTGGCGGTCTCGCACGCGTTCCACTCGTCGCTGATGGAGCCCATGATCGAGGAGTTCTCCGCGGTGGTGGCCGCGGTGTCGCCCAGCGCGCCGCGAATCGAGTTGGTATCCAACGTGACCGGGCGACTGGCCGGGCCCGGATACGGGTCCGCCGACTACTGGGTCGAGCACGTGCGCCGTCCGGTGCGGTTCGTCGACGGGGTGCGGTGCGCCGAATCGCTGGGCGGCGGCGCGTTCCTGGAGGTGGGTCCGGGCGCGGCGTTGACGGCCGCGGTGGAGCAGTCGCTGGCGGCCGAGCCGGCCGTGTCGGTGGTTTCGATGCCCAAGGACCGCCCCGAAGTCGACTCGCTGCTGCTGGCGGCCGGGCAGCTGTTCGCCTCCGGCGCCGACGTCGACTGGGCCGCGGTCGAGAGCCGGCCCGGCCGCCCGAATCGGGCCGCTCCACCACCGCGCCCAACAGGG
>NZ_LZKD01000024.1:0-648 GCF_001668695.1 Mycobacterium sp. E2497 | reverse complement strand
GGCCGGAGCGCCGTTGCCCCATTGGCACACCTGCGCGTAGATCACCACATTGTTCTTTGCCCGCGCCTCGCTGGCGCAGACCCAGCCGGTGATCTGCCCGTCCTCCAGTTCCGTTCCCGTCCACCGCACTCCCGTATCGGTCGCGTCGGTCTTCTGGAATCTCCATCGATATTTGCCGCTCAGGTGGATGACGGCATTGCTGCACGCATCGAGACGCTTGGCAAAAGCGTTGCCAAGCAACACCGTCGCTGCTTTGGAATCGACAACCGTCGCAACAGCCTGATAGACCGCATGCTCGAAAGTGTCCGTGTCGTTGTCCCTGTATTGATTGCTCCGCCATGCGGTGTAAACCACACCCACCGTATCGGCGGCCGGGCCCATCAGCGCGGCGCATTCGGGATTACCCTCGTCGACTGCGATGGGCGGTTGAGGCCTGGTCGCGCCCGGCGGAGGCTTAGATGCCCAGTTGAGTTTCGCCCCGACGATATCGCTAACCACGTCCGGCGCCAAGATCAGCTCGTCGATGCGATTCAGTGCCAGGGTGGGCGCCACTGTAGACGTCGCCGTGGGCACCCCCGGCGTGGTGCCGTGGCCGCCCCCCTGACCACCGCCACACCCAACCGCCAACGCGACCACTCCAGCCCCGAG
>NZ_LZKD01000023.1:0-832 GCF_001668695.1 Mycobacterium sp. E2497 | reverse complement strand
ATCCCGGTATCTTCGCCGACATCTTGTCCAGGATCGTCGCTGCGGCCGGAGCGCCGTTGCCCCATTGGCACACCTGCGCGTAGATCACCACATTGTTCTTTGCCCGCGCCTCGCTGGCGCAGACCCAGCCGGTGATCTGCCCGTCCTCCAGTTCCGTTCCCGTCCACCGCACTCCCGTATCGGTCGCGTCGGTCTTCTGGAATCTCCATCGATATTTGCCGCTCAGGTGGATGACGGCATTGCTGCACGCATCGAGACGCTTGGCAAAAGCGTTGCCAAGCAACACCGTCGCTGCTTTGGAATCGACAACCGTCGCAACGGCTTGACGGACCGCATGACCTGAAGTGTCCTTTTCCTCCCTGTATTGATTGCTCCGCCATCCGGTATAGGCCACGCCAACCGTGTTGGTGTCCAGCCCGAACAGCGCCGCACAGTCGGGGTTGCCCTCGTCGATGACAGGGGGTGATGGAGGCCTGGTCCAACCGGGCGGGGGCGTGCCCGTCCAGTTGAGTTTCGAGCCGACGATGTCGCCGACCACTTCCGGCGGCACGAGCAGCTCGTCGATGCGATTGAGCGCCAGCGTCGGCCCGACTGTGGGTGTCGGCGAGGGTGCCACCGAAGTGGCGCTGTGGCCGCCGCCCTGCCCGCCGCCGCACCCAACCGCCAACGCGACCACTACAGCCCCGAGCGCCGAAACAATGAAACGAATCCTCATTTCGTCTCCTTGCCAAAAGGGCGAGATCCGTATCTGTTGGTCGAAGAATAGGAGCAGTGCGAGAAACGCGGATCGATTTCCCCAACTTGCTTGCTGCTTGGCGTCGGTCTCAAGTCG
>NZ_LZKD01000022.1:0-12107 GCF_001668695.1 Mycobacterium sp. E2497 | reverse complement strand
ACCTCCCGCAACACGCCCATCAGCTGGGCGGACAGCTCCTCCGTGGTGGCCCAGGACACCGGGGTGCCGCGGCCCGGGTTGTCGACCATCTTCAGCCCCAGCCGCTCAACGTTCGGGGTGGACCTGCTGGTCGCGCACACCGACGTCTACCTGGACGGCCAGATCCATTCGGAGCGGTTGACGGCGCGCGAGATCGTGACCGCGCTGCAGGTGCCGCTGGTGGACCCGGCCGACGTCGCCGCCCCGGTACTGCAGGCGACGGTGCTCTCCCAGCCGGTGCAGACCCTGGACTCGTTGCGCGCGGCGCGCCACGGCACGCTGGACGCCGACGGCGTCGAGGTGTCCGAGTCGATCGAGTTGCCGCTGATGGAGGTCCGCGCGCTGCTGGACCTGGGTGACGTGGCCAAGGCCACCAGGAAGCTCGACGACCTGGCCGAGCGGGTGGGCTGGCAGTGGCGATTGGTCTGGTACCGGGCCGTCTCCGAACTGCTCACCGGCGACTATGACTCCGCCACAACGCATTTCACCGAGGTGCTGGACACCTTCCCCGGCGAGCTGGCGCCCAAACTGGCGCTGGCCGCCACCGCCGAGTTGTCCGGCAACGTCGATAATCAGAAGTACTACCAGACCGTGTGGAAGACCAATGACGGGGTGATCTCGGCCGCCTTCGGTCTGGCCAGATGGCTGTCCGCCGAGGGCGATCGCGCCGCCGCGGTGCGCACCCTGGACGAGGTGCCGCCCACCTCAAGGCATTTCACCACCGCGCGCCTGACCAGTGCGGTGACCCTGCTGTCCGGACGGACGAAGAGCGAGATCAGCGAGGAGGACATCCGCGACGCCGCCCGGCGGGTGGAGGCGCTGCCGCCCACCGAACCGCGCGTGCTGCAGATCCGCGCGCTGGTGCTGGGCTGCGCGATGGACTGGCTGGAGGACAACAAGGCCAGCACCAACCACATCCTCGGCTTCCCGTTCACCGAGCACGGGCTGCGGCTGGGCGTGGAGGCGGCGCTGCGCAACCTGGCCCGGGTCGCCCCCACCCAGCGACACCGCTACGCGCTGGTGGACATGGCGAACAAGGTGCGGCCCACCAGCACGTTCTAGGTTTCGTCCGCCCCTTGCGCGATCGCGTGTGCGTCCAGGGCGGCGACACGCCGTACCGCCCCGCCATGGGCGCACACTCAAAGCCGTGAGCGCACACGCGATTCGCCCAGCGCGGCACGAACCCGCCGCACGATAGCGGCGGGCCGGTCCTCCGCGACCACCCGCACAACGATCCACCCCATCCGCTCCAGCGTTTCCCTCCGCCGAATGTCCTTGACGTATTGCCTTCTGTCGGTTCGGTGTTGGTCGCCGTCGTACTCGACGGCGACCATGGGCTCCTCCCAGCCCAGATCCAGGAAGGCGAACGGGATGCCGTCGGCATCCAACACCGGTATCTGGGTCCGCGGCCGCGGCAGACCGGCGTCGATCAGGAGTAGCCGCAGGTAGCTCTCCCTTGGCGACTGCGCGCCGGCGTCAACCAGGTCCAGCGCTGTCTCCAATCGCCGCAGGCCCGGTGAGCCCGGGTGGCACCGCGCGACGCGCAGCACGTCGTCGGCCTTGAAGCCCGTCGCCCTGGCCAACGCGTCGAGGCGCGCCACGGCCGAGCGCACGGCCCCGCGCCTGCCGATGTCGAAGGCGGTGCGTTCGGGCGTGCTGACGGTGTACCCGCCGATGCTCTGCGTCTCGCCGTCCCGCAGCGCGGCGCGCCGCGTCAGCACCCCGATGGGTGCCCGGGGATTCGTGTGCGCCAGCTCGACGGGCACGCCGTCGGGGATCCATTCGGCGCCATGCAGTCTGGCGGCGGCGGCCCCGACGATCGTCGCCCGGCGCCCCGACCACAGCCAGGCCGCCAGGATCCGGGTCTCCAGCAATGGCTCGGCGTCGCTCGAGGCGTAGACGTTCGGGAACACGGCGCGGTAGCGCGTTCTCAGCTGATGCCGGGTCACCACCCCGGCCGCCAGCGCCTCGGTGCCGATGAACGGATCCATGCCGGGAACGCTCGCACGCGCGCGGCTGAACACGTGTGCGCCCATCCACAGCGAAAACATAGGTATATGCCGCACAGTTGACGCATGCCCGGCCAGTCCACCGCATGGATCACCACCGCCCGCGTGCTGCGGCGGGCCGGGTTCGGGGTGACCGGACCCGAGGTGGACGCCGTGCTCACCGCGGGCTGGCCGCGGCATGTCGACGCCATGCTCGCCGCGGACCCCGACGCCGACCCGGGCGCGCTCGCCACCCCCATGCCCACGCTGCAGCCGCCCGGCCCGCCCGGGAAGGGCGCCACGCCGGCGGCCCGCAAACGGTACAACCAGCAGCTGACCGAACAGCAGGGCGCGCTGTCCGACTGGTGGCTGCGCCGCATGGTTGGCGTGCGGCAGCCGTTCGGCGAGAAGCTGACCCTGCTGTGGCACAACCACTTTGCCACCTCGGCGCAGAAGGTCCGGGTGGCCGCGTACATGGCCGCGCAGAACCAGAAGCTGCGCACGCTGTCGCTGGGCGACTTCCGCACCCTGGCCTATGCGATGTTGACCGACGCCGCGACGCTGCGCTGGCTCGACGGGCAGAGCAGCACCGCCAAGGCGCCCAACGAAAACCTGGCGCGGGAGTTCATGGAGCTCTTCGCCCTCGGGCACGGCAACGGCTACACCGAGGACGACGTCCGCAACGGCGCCCGCGCGCTGACGGGGTGGGTGATCGGCGCCGACGGGCACACCTCGCTGGCCGCCAAGCGCCACGACGGGACGGCCAAGACGCTGTTCGGGCTGACCCGCGACTTCGACGCCGCCGGATTCTGCGATGCCGTACTGGCGCAGCCCAAGTCGGCGGAGTATGTCGCCGGACGGCTGTGGCGGCAACTGGCCTCCGACGACCCGCCGTCGGCCCCCACGCTGGACAGGCTGGTCTCCGCCTACGGACCGGGCCGCGACCTGCGGGCGCTGACCCGGGCGATCCTCACCGCCGACGAATTCGTCGCCGGCCGCGCCACCGTCGTCAACACCCCGGTCGAATGGCTCGTCGGCGTGCTGCGCGCCCTGCGCGTGCCCCTCGACGGCGCCACCGGAAAGTTCGCCGACGCGACGCTGCACGCGTTGGGCCAACGGCCCTTCTACCCGCCGAGCGTCGGCGGCTGGCCGCAGGGCCAGGTGTGGCTGTCCACCGCCAGCGCCGAAGCGCGGCTGCGGGCCGCCGCCCGGCTCGCACACGCCGGCGACCTGTCCGGCATCGAGGGCGCCGCCGCGGCCGACCGCGTCGACGCGGTCGGCTACCTGATCGGCGTCGGAGACTGGTCGGACCGGACCGCCACGGCGCTGCGGCCCCTGGTGCGCACCCCGCCGCGGTTGATCGCGGCCGCCGTCAACACGCCCGAATACCTGACCTCATAGCGAGATCCGACGATGCCCGAGATGAATCGCCGCAAGTTCCTGATCGCCAGCGCCGGCGCCGGCGCGGTCGGCCTGCTCTCCGGCGCGGTGGCGGTCGAGTGGCCCGATTTGATGCGCGCGGCCCACGACCGCCCGCTGGCCGACGGGGCGGGCGTGCTGGTGCTGATCACCCTCGCCGGCGGCAACGACGGGATCAACACCCTGATTCCGTACGCCGACAACGCCTATCACGACGCCCGGCCGGAACTGGCCTACGCCCCCGGCGACGTGCTGCACCTCGACCAGACGCTGGGACTCAACCCCGCGCTCAAGGGCCTGGCCCAGCTGTGGGACCGGCGGCAACTGGCCATCGTGCGGGGCGTGGGCTATCCACGGCCCGACCACAGCCACTTCCGGTCCATGGACATCTGGCAGACGGCGTCACCGGCCGAGCCCGTGTCGACGGGGTGGATCGGCCGCTGGCTCGACGCCACCGGCGACGACCCGCTGCGGGCGGTCAACATCGGGCCCGTGCTGCCCGCGCTCGCGGTCGGGGAAAAGCACACCGCCGCGGCGCTTTCCACGGCCCGGTCGCCCGACGAACAGGGCCTCGACGCCTTGATGGGCGCGCTCGGGACGGACGACCCCGGCGACAGCCCGGCGATGGCCGCCGTGTGCAAGTCCTACCGCGCCGCGCGCAGCACCGGCAAGACGTTCGGATCGCTGAAAGCGTCCGGGCGCCAGGGCAACTCGCTGTCCGCGCAGCTTGACATGGTGGCCGCCGCCGTGCGGGCGCGCGTGCCGACACGCGTCTACGCGGCGCAACTGGGGGGTTTCGACACCCACGCCGGTGAACGCGACACGCAGCAACGGCTGCTCGGGACGTTCGACGAGGCGGTCACCCGGTTCCTGCGGGACGTGGCCGGCCACAACGTGGTGGTGATGGCGTATTCGGAGTTCGGCCGCCGGGTGCGCGCCAACGCATCCCAGGGCACCGATCACGGCACCGCCGCCCCCGTCTTCGTCGCGGGCACGCCCGTGCGCGGCGGCTTCTACGGCGAGGAACCCGGCCTCACCGACCTCGACGACGGGGATTTGAAGTACACCACAGATTTTCGCGACGTGTACCACGAGCTGCTGGTGCGGACGGTCGGGACCGATCCCACGCCGTCGGTCGGCGCCGGCCGCAAGAGCCTGGGCTTCCTA
Organism: Mycobacterium sp. E2497; assembly: GCF_001668695.1. Classification (NCBI taxonomy): domain Bacteria; kingdom Bacillati; phylum Actinomycetota; class Actinomycetes; order Mycobacteriales; family Mycobacteriaceae; genus Mycobacterium; species Mycobacterium sp. E2497. The sequence goes on along the minus strand of NZ_LZKD01000022.1, from coordinate 7,494 downwards.
ACCGCCTAGCGCGCTCACACAGTCGCGGGCGATGGCCAACTCTTCGTTGGTCGGGATCACCAGCACGGCGATCGGGGATTCGTCGGCGGAGATCTGCCGGGCGCCCTTGCCGCCGCCGAGGTTGCGGCGCTCGTCGAGCACGACGCCCAACTCCTCCAGGCCGGCGACCGCGTCGCGACGCACCGCCGCGTCGTTTTCCCCGATGCCGCCGGTGAAGGTGATGACATCGGTGTGCCCCAAAACGGCCAGGTAGGCGCCGATGTACTTGCGCAGCCGGTGCGTGAACACGCTGTAGGCCAATTGCGCCGCGCCGTCGCCGGATTCGATCATGGTGCGCAGCCGCCGGAAGTCGCGCTCGCCGGCCAGGCCCAGCACCCCCGACCGCTGGTTGAGCATGGACTCGACCTCGTCGACGGTCATGTTCGCGGTGTGGCAGAGGTAGCTGACGATGCTGGGGTCGATGTCACCGCTGCGGGTGCCCATCACCAGGCCCTCCAGCGGCGTCAGGCCCATCGACGTGTCGAGGGGACGCGTGCCGGCGATCGCCGAAGCGGAGCAGCCGTTACCCAGGTGCAGCACAATCTGTTTCAGTCCCCGCAGCGGCCGGTCCAGGAAGTCGGCGGCCTGCTGGCTCACGTACCGGTGCGACGTGCCGTGGAAGCCGTAGCGGCGGATCTTCCAGCGCTCGGCCAGCCCGCGGTCGATGGCATAGGTCGCGGCCGCGGGCGGCATGTCGTGGAAGAACGCCGTGTCGAAGACCGCGATGTGGGGAACGTCGGGCAGCAGCTTGCGGGCCACCTCGATGCCCTTGACCGCGGGCGGATTGTGCAGCGGCGCCAGTTCGGACAGCTCGTCGAGCTTGTCGATCACCGCGTCATCCACCGGTGTGGGCCGGTAGAAGGTGTTGCCGCCGTGCACGACTCGGTGGCCCACGGCCACCAGGCCGCAGGCACGCAGGTCGATGCCCTGCTCGGACAGCGTGTTGAAGGCCTGACGCAGCGCGGCGTCGTGGTCGCGGACGGGGGACGACCCCTCGCCGATCCGCTCGACGTTCCCGGTCGCCCGGGCCGCGCCGGAGTCGGGGTCGAGCAACTGGTATTTCAGCGAGGACGACCCTGAGTTGATCACCAGCACAACCCGGCCGGCGCTAGCCACGGATGCCCTGCGCCTGGATCGCGGTGATGGCAATGGTGTTCACGATGTCTTCGACCAGCGCGCCGCGGGACAAATCGTTCACCGGCTTGCGCAGGCCCTGCAGCACCGGCCCGATCGCGATCGCCCCGGCGCTGCGCTGGACGGCCTTGTAGGTGTTGTTGCCGGTGTTGAGGTCGGGGAAGACCAGCACCGTGGCGCGGCCGGCCACCGGAGAGTCGCGCAGCTTGGTGGCCGCGACGGACGGCTCTATCGCGGCGTCGTACTGGATGGGGCCCTCGACCGGCAATTGCGGTGCCCTGAGCCGGACCAATTCCGTTGCCTTCCTGACCTTGTCGACGTCGGCCCCGGTGCCCGATTCGCCAGTGGAGTACGACAGCATCGCAACCCTCGGCTCGATGCCGAACTGCGCCGCGGTGCGCGCGGAGGAGATCGCGATGTCGGCCAGCTGTTCGGGCGTCGGGTTCGGGATGATCGCGCAGTCGCCGTAGGCCAGCACGCGATCGGGTAGGCACATCAGGAAGATGCTGGACACGGTGGAGACGTCGGGGACGGTCTTGATGATCTCGAAGGCGGGGCGAACGGTGTGCGCGGTGGTGTGGGCGGCGCCGGACACCATGCCGTCGACCATGCCGTTGTGCACCAGCATGGTGCCGAAATACGTTGCATCGCGCATGATTTCGCGGGCATGCTCGACGGTGACGCCCTTGGCCCTGCGGAGTTCTGCGTACTGGTCGGCGAACCGGAAGCGCAGGTCGCTGGTGAGCGGGTCGATCACGTGCGCACCGTCGAGGTCCACTCCGAGTTCGCCCGAACGCTGGCGGATCTGCGCCTCGTCGCCGAGCACGGTGAGGTCGGCGACGCGGCGCTGCAGCACCCGGCCGGCCGACCTGAGGATGCGATCGTCGTCGCCCTCGGGAAGGACGATGTGCTTGCGATCCGAACGCGCCTGCAGGGTCAGCCGGTGGATGAACATCTGCGGCGTGGTCACCGTGGGTATCGGGATGGCAAGCTGCGCAAGCAGGTCCGAGACGTCGACGTAGCGGTCCATCAGCTCCAGCGCGGTGTCGATCTTGCGCTGCGAGCTGGCCGTGACGCGGCCCCGGGCGGCGGCGGCCGCGCTCGCGGTGTCGTAGGTGCCCAGCGTGGTACCGATGATGGGCAGTCGCAGCCGCAGCCCGGCGACCAGCGAAGCGATCGACGGATGGAGCCGGAAGCCACCGTTGAGGATGATGCACGACAGCGACGGAAAGCCTTCGGCCGCATGGGCGCTGGCCACGGCGAGCACCACGTCCGATCGGTCACCGGGGGTGATGACCGCCATGCCGTCGCCCAGCCGCTCCAGGACGTGGTCGGCGGTCATCCCGGCGACCAGCACGCCGGTGACCTCGCGTTCCCGCAGCGATTCCTCACCGCTGACGGGCGTTCCGCCGACGGCCTTTTCGAGTTCGGCCACCGTCGGCGCGGACAGCAGCGGTTCTTCGGGCAGCACGTAGCTGCGCTGCGGGAAGGCCTCCAGCGCCTCGGCGACCTCCCCCAGCCGCGCCGGTTCGCAGCGGTTGGCCACCACCGCGGCGGTGTGGGCGCGCTGGGCGGCCAGCTCGGCCAGGCACACCTCGACGACGCGCGCGATCTCCTCGGGGGTACGGCCCCGGCCGCTGACCGTGAGCAGTACCGGCGCCCCGAGGTTGACCGCGATGCGGGCGTTGACCGACAGCTCGGCCGGCCGGGCGACGTCGGTGTAGTCGCTGCCCACGATCACCACCGCGTCGCAGTCGTCGGCCATCGCGTGGTAGGCGTCGACGATGGTGGCGATCGCGGTATCGGTGTCTGCGTGCAGCTGCTGGTACGTCACACCGAGGCACTGCTCATAGGGCACGCCCGCGGTGGTGTGCTGCAGCAGCAGGTCCAGGATGTAGTCGCGGTCCTTGCCGTCGGTGACCCGCGTGATGGGACGGAACACGCCGACCTTGGCGACGGTCGCCGTCAGCCGGTGCAGCAGCCCCAGCGCGAGCGTCGACTTGCCGGTCTCCGGTTCCGGAGCGGCGACGTAGATCGCGGACGGTTCAGCCAAGTCGCCGCAGCCTGGGGGCCAGGTCCTTTTCGAAGAGGTCCAGGAACCGGCGCTGGTCGTGGCCGGGGGCGTGGAACACCAGGTGGTTGAGCCCCCAGTCGACGTACTGCTTGACCTTCTCGACGGCCTCGTCGGGATCGGACGCCACGATCCAGCGCTTGGCGACCTGCTCGATCGGCAACGCGTCGGCGGCCTTTTCCATCTCGATCGGGTCGTCGATGCTGTGCTTTTGCTCGGCGGTCAGCGACAGCGGCGCCCAGAACCGGGTGTTTTCCAGCGCCAGCTCGGGATCGGGGTCGTAGGAGATCTTGATCTCGATCATCTTGTCGATGTCCTCGACGGATCTGTCCGCGGCCGCTGCCCCTTCTAAGACGGCCGGAATCAGCTTGTCCTTGTAGAGCTCCTCGCCCTTGCCGGAGGTGCAGATGAAGCCGTCGCCGGCCCGCCCGGCGTACTTGGCCACCGCCGGGCCGCCGGCGGCGACGTAGATCGGGACGCCGCCCTCGGGCACGTCGTAGATCGAGGCGCCCTTGAGCCGGTAGTAGTCGCCGTCGAAGTCGACGCGGTCGCCGCGCCACAGCTCGCGCATCAGGCGCACCGATTCGCGCAGCCGGGCGAACCGCTCCTTGAACTCGGGCCACTCGCCCTCGTATCCGGTGGCGATCTCATTGAGCGCCTCGCCGGTGCCCACACCCAAAAAGATCCGGTCCGGGTACAGGCAGGCCATGGTGGCGAAGGCCTGTGCGATGACGGCGGGGTTGTAGCGGAAGGTCGGCGTGAGCACCGAGGTGCCCAGCACGATCCGCTCGGTGCGTTCGCCGACGGCGGTCATCCAGGCCAGCGAGAACGGGGCATGCCCGCCCTCGTGCCGCCACGGCTGGAAGTGGTCGCTGACGGTTGCGCTGTCCATGCCGTGACCCTCAGCGGCCACGGCGAGTTCGACGAGTTCACGCGGTGCGAATTGCTCGGCGGATGCCTTGTATCCAAGTTTCAGTTCAGCCACGGGTCATTTCTACTCCTCGGTTGACGGTCGCGACCCGCCGCGCCCGGCTTCGCCGCGCTTGCGATCACTCCTCGCGGCGATCGCTCCTACACTCGCGGGCATGGCGCAGCTGGTTCAGGTCACCGACACCGTGTACCTCGCTCAGGGGCACGCCGTGAACTGGACGCTGGTCGTCGACGGCACCGGCGTCATGCTGATCGACGCCGGCTATCCCGGGGACCGCGAGGACGTCCTGGGCTCGCTGGCCAAGCTGGGCTACCGGGTGGCCGACGTGCGCGCCGTCCTGTTGACCCACGCCCACATCGACCACCTGGGTTCGGCGATCTGGCTCGCCGGCGAGCACGGCGTGCCGGTGTACTGTCACGCCGACGAGGTGGGGCACGCGAAACGGGAGTACCTGGAGCAGGTGTCGACTATCGATGTGGCACTGCGCATCTGGCGCCCGCGCTGGGCGAGGTGGACGGCCCACGTGGTCCGCAGCGGCGGCCTGATCCGCGACGGCATCCCCACCGCCCAGCCGCTGACCGCCGAGGTGGCCGCGGGCCTGCCGGGCCAACCGCGGCCCGTCTTCAGCCCCGGCCACACCAACGGACACTGCTCGTACCTGGTCGACGGCGTGCTCGTCAGCGGCGACGCGCTGATCACCGGCCACCCGCTGTTACGCCACCGCGGGCCGCAGCTGTTGCCGGAGATTTTCAGCCACAGCCAACGGGATTGCCTCCGCACCCTGTCCGCGCTGGCGTTGCTCGACACCGAGGTCCTGCTGCCCGGGCACGGCGACGTGTGGCGCGGACCGATCCGGGAGGCGACCGCCGCGGCGCTCGCGCTGGCCGGCGCCTGACGACGTGGGCCTACACTCGGTTGGGGTGGGCGCGAAGGGGCACGGATGACCACCGTCGATATCCAGGGCCTGGCCTTCGCCGGCGTGGCGCGGCAGGCGCGCTTGGTGCGCGATCGTGAGGTTTCTCCCCGCGAGTTGGTGGCGCTCTACCTGGAGCGGATAGCCGAACTGGACCCGGCGTTGAACGCATTTCGCGTCGTGCTGGCCGAGCAGGCGATGGCAGAGGCCGCACACGTCGAACGGCGGCTGGCCGCCGGGGAGATGCTGCCGCTGGCGGGCGTGCCGATCGCGGTCAAGGACGACACCGATGTGGCGGGGATTTCGTCGATGTGCGGCACCGGGATTGACACCGGGCCGGTGAGCAGCGACAGCGCGGCGGTGCGGCGCCTTCGGGCCGCCGGGGCGGTGATCATCGGCAAGACGCATCTGCCCGAGTTCGGTGCCGTCCCGATGTGCGAGTCGCCGACGTGGGGCGTGACACGCAATCCGTGGCGACCGAACCGGACCACGGGGGGCTCCAGCGGTGGTTCGGCGGCTGCGGTGGCGGCCGGCATGGTGCCCGGGGCGCTGGGCACCGATGGGGGCGGCTCGGTTCGCATTCCGGCCGCGTGCTGCGGGGTGGTGGGACTCAAGGGCCAGCGCGGCTGGATCAGCACCAAGCAATCACCCGAGCGGGCCTATCGATTCCACGGGCTGCACCACATTCGGAACGCTGGCCCGCAGCGTCGCCGACGCGGCGCTGCTGCACGACGCGATGGCCGGCGCCGAGCCCGACGACGAGATCGCCTCGGTGTCGCCGGCACCTCCGTTGACGGACGCGGCGGCGGGCCCACCGCGCCGGCTGCGGATCGCGATGTCGTTCAAACCGGTGATTCCCGTGCCGGTCAGCGAGGAGGTGCGCCGGCCGGTGTTGGAAACGGCCGAGTTGCTGCGCTCGCTCGGTCACGAAGTCGTTGAGCGTGATCCGGTCTACCCGCTGCCCGCGATTCTCTCGGTGTTCGCGCTGATGATGCACGGGCTCGCCGAGGAAATCGAGCGGCTGCCCACACCGGAGCTACTGGAACGGCGGATTCGGGCCGAGGGCCGCACCGCCCGGCTGATCCCCGACTGGCTGGCTCACCGCGCGCTGGCCGCCCGCGACCGCATGAGCGAGCGTGGGCTGCGGCCCGTCGCCGATTGCGACGTGCTGATGACGCCGGTGCTGGGTAAGCCGCCGGTGCCCGTCGGGCACCTCGACGGGTTGGGCCCCACGCGCGCCATGGCGCGGGTGTTGGCGTTCATGCCGTTCACCCCGCCGCAGAACTACACCGGACAACCGGCCATGTCGATTCCGGCCGGGATCTCGGCCGGCGGCCTGCCCGAAGCGGTCCATCTGGTGGGGCGGCCCCACGATGGGTCAACATTGATTTCCCTTGCCGCGCAACTGGAATCGGTGCGCCCGTGGGCGCAGCGCCGTCCACCGGCCGCGCGGTACCCCACACCGGCTTAGGGCCAACTCGCGATGGCACACGCTGTGATAACCGGAGCAAGCGGGCTGCTGGGATCCAATCTGACCGCCGAGCTGATCGCGCAGGGGCACGCCGTCACCGCCACCCGGCGCCCGAGCACCGATACGAGTTCACTGGCCGACCTGCCGGTCAAGTGGGTCTGCGCCGACCTCGGCTCGGTCGCTGATCTACGCGACGTGTTTGCCGATGCAGAAGTTGTATTCCACTGCGCCGCATGCGTTTCGACCAGGAGACGGGTCACACCGGCGATCTCGGCCGTCAATGTCGGCGTGACGCAAGCTGTCGTCGAGGCCGCGATCGCCACCGGCACCCCGCGCGTCGTGCATACCTCGACCGCGAACACGATCGGACCCGAACCCGACGGCGCACCCGCCGACGAGCAGACCCCGTGGGGGTGGGACGAAGCCGGGCTGGCAGGGGCCTACCCGGTCACCAAACGGCGCGGTGAGATCTTGGTGCAGCGGGCCTGCGACAAGCTGGACGCGGTCATCGTCAACCCCACATACCTGGTCGGCCCGCGCGACGCCAGACCCAGTTCCGGCCGGCTCATCGTCGAGATCGCCAACCGCAGAATTCCCTATTGGACACCGGGATACAACAATTTTGCGGATGTGCGCGAGGTGGCGCGCGGCATGATCGCCGCCTGGCTGCACGGGAAGCGCGGCGAACGCTACATCCTGGGTGGCCAGGAGTTGACGTATCGCGAGTACATCGATCGAGTGGCGCGAATCGTCGGGGTCGACCCGCCGCGTAGACGGTTGCCCTATCCGGTCGCCTGGATCGGGGGTAAGGCCGGCGACCTCCTCGAGGTCGTCACCCGTCGGGAAACCACGGTGAACTCGATGTCCGTCGGATACGCGTTCACCGAACTTTACCGCTACCGCAGCGACAAGGCGGTGCGAGAACTGGGCTACGT
>NZ_LZKD01000021.1:0-1550 GCF_001668695.1 Mycobacterium sp. E2497 | reverse complement strand
GGCCCGGGGCCGGCGGGCCCGCTGCGCGCTGCCCGCTTCGGACGCCCGCGCCGCGTCGGCGAGCGGGCGCTCGAGTTCCCGGATCCGATCCTCCGGGTCGTCGTTTGCTGCCATGGGTTGAATATGCCATTCGCGTCGGTGGTTTCGCGCGGTTCGGTAGTTTCTGGTTCGTGCCCGAGTTGCCGAACCGTCAGGTCGTGTTGCGTCGCCGCCCCACCGGGCTTGTCCGGCCCGGTGACACCGAGCTGCTCACCACCCCGGCGCCCGAACCGGGGGAGGGCGAGGCGCTGCTGCGCACCACCTACGTCGGGATCGACGCCGCCGCCCGCCTGGAACTACGGCGCCCCGTACGCGGGCCCGCCTCCCCAACGGCCCTCGGGCAACCGCGCGTGGTGGATCCTGGGCACGGTCATCGTCATCGCCGTGCTGGCCCTCGCCGGTGGCATCGCCGCCTTTGCGGCACACCAGCTTTCCGGGGTCCGCTCCATCATCAGCTCCCCGCCGACCATCACCGACACGTTCGGTCCGTCGCCCAGCACCCCGCGCGGAACCGCCCCGTCCACCACCCGGGCCAGGACGCCCAGCCCGTCGACGTCGCCGACCGCGCCGCCGGGCGCCAGGATCAGTGTCTCCGGAATCGGCGAGAACCGGACGATCGCCTGCAACGACAACGTGATCAGCGTCAGCGGGGTGTCCAACACGGTGGTGATCAGCGGCCACTGCGCCAGCCTCACCGTGTCGGGCGTGCAGAACGAGATCACCGTCGACGCCGTCGACAGCATCGAAGCCTCCGGCTTCAATAACAAGGTCACCTACCACACGGGCACGCCGAAGGTCAGCAACTCCGGGGGATCGAACGTCGTCGAGCAGGGCTGAGGCCGAGCGCCGGCCTACGAGCCTTGCGGGGCCCCGCCGGATTCGTGGCCGGATTCGTCGCCGGGCGAGTCGCCGTCGAGGACGCTGACGGCGATGCCGTACGGCAGGAACCGGACCCTGCGGTTGGGGTCGACGTTGTCCTTGTTGGCGCGCAGCGCGTCGAGCTCGGTCGCATAGACCTGTTCGACGTGCGCGCCGCCGTCGGCGCCGGTCGTGTAGATGGCCCACACGCCGTCACCCGCCTCGCCCGCGGTCTCGGGCTCGGGGCGTGGGCGCCGCGACAGGTCGTCGAAGAACGACGACCACCCGGGCCGGGCTCCGGGAGCCGCCACGAACTTGCTGACCCGCTCGAACACCTCGCGCAGGCCCTCGCTGCCCTCGCGGATCATCCGATCGATCTCTTCGGGATCAAACCCGAACCCACCGTATTCGCCCACGCGACCTCCTCGCCGCTCATGCCGTCACCGCCCAGTGTGCGCGCCGGCGCGGTCGCGCGCCACGTCCTCAGCGTCCCGGCGGCGGCGGTGGGGTGATGGGGATCGGCACCGTCACGAATGGGAAATGCAGGTACATCGTCACCGGGGGCATGGCCGGTGGCGGCGGCGCGGCCGGCGGCGGGGCCGCCGGGGCGGGCGCGGGAGCCGGCGCTCAACGCGCGGGGAACGCGGGCGGAC
>NZ_LZKD01000020.1:0-751 GCF_001668695.1 Mycobacterium sp. E2497 | reverse complement strand
GTTTCATCGTTTCGGCACTCGGGGCTGGAGTGGTCGCGTTGGCGGTTGGGTGTGGCGGTGGTCAGGGGGGCGGCCACGGCACCACGCCGGGGGTGCCCACGGCGACGTCTACAGTGGCGCCCACCCTGGCACTGAATCGCATCGACGAGCTGATCTTGGCGCCGGACGTGGTTAGCGATATCGTCGGGGCGAAACTCAACTGGGCGTCCAAACCTCCGCCCGGCGCGACCTCCCCGCCCGTGGCCGCCTTCGTCGACGAGGGTAACCCGCAGTGCGAGCCGCTGATCGCGCCGGACACGTACTCGGTGGGGGTGGCTTACACCGCGTGGCGGAGCAATCTCTACAAAGAGGACAAGGACACGTACGAGCATGCGGTCCGTCAAGCCGTTGCGACGGTTGTCGATTCCAAAGCAGCGACGGTGTTGCTTGGCAACGCTTTTGCCAAGCGTCTCGATGCGTGCAGCAATGCCGTCATCCACCTGAGCGGCAAATATCGATGGAGATTCCAGAAGACCGACGCGACCGATACGGGAGTGCGGTGGACGGGAACGGAACTGGAGGACGGGCAGATCACCGGCTGGGTCTGCGCCAGCGAGGCGCGGGCAAAGAACAATGTGGTGATCTACGCGCAGGTGTGCCAATGGGGCAACGGCGCTCCGGCCGCAGCGACAATTCTGGACAAGATGTCGGAGAAGATCCCCGGATAGACCCGGGAGAATCGGAATACTTTGTGCAGGATCCGGGAGGAGTA
>NZ_LZKD01000019.1:0-96760 GCF_001668695.1 Mycobacterium sp. E2497 | reverse complement strand
ACCCGCGCTCGTGCTGTTGCACGGCTTTCCGACCAGCTCCTACATGTTCCGGCATCTGCTGCCGGCACTCGCGGACCGCTATCACGTCATCGCACCCGACCACCTCGGCTTCGGGCTTTCTGACGCGCCGTCCGTCCAACAGTTCGACTACACCTTCGACGCGCTGACCGACCTCACCGCCGGCCTGGTCCGCGAGTGCCGGCAGCAGATGCCGGAACATGTAGGAGCTGGTCGGAAAGCCGTGCAACAGCACGAGCGCGGGTTCGTTCGGGTCGCCCGCTTGGCGGAAGAAAAGCCGGTGACCGTCGACGGTGGCGTATCGATGATGGACAGCCGGCATGACTTTCCTCCTCGGTTGTCGTCCTGACGACGCCGGGCGTCGTTGGACGTGTAGGACTCTGGTGTTCCGAGCAATAATGGGTTATGTGACCCATTATGCACCCGAAGGGTCCGCGGCACCAGTGCCGTCTCCTGTTGCCTGCCGGCCCAGGGCGGCATATTCTGGGCCGGCCATCCCAGTTGAGGGATTCGGAGGTGACGCTATGGGCGCACTGATTTCGGTGAACGTCGGCATGCCCAAGGACGTGCAGTGGCTGGACAGGACCGTCTACACCGGGATCTGGAAATCGCCCGTTCAGGGGCCGGTCATGGTGCGCCACCTGAACATCGACGGCGACGGCCAGGGCGATCTCGGCGGCCACGGCGGCGAGCAGCGCGCCGTCATGGTGTACCAGACCGAGTCCTACGACTTCTGGAAGAAATATCTGGGACGCGACGACCTCGTGCCCGGCAACTTCGGGGAGAACTTCACGGTCACCGGCCTGCCCGACGACGATGTGTGTATCGGGGACCGCTACCGGATTGGTGAAGCCGAGTTCGAAGTCACCCAGCCCCGCGTCACGTGCTTCCGGGTCGGACTGCGCCTGAACGAACCCAGGATGCCGAACCTTCTTGTCTCTCAACGCCGGCCGGGCTTCTACTTACGGGTGATCACCGAGGGGCGGGTCCGGGCGGGCGACGAGATCGTGCGAATCCGCCGCGGCCGGCACGGGCTCAGCGTCGCCGACGTGGACGCGCTGTTGTATCTGCCGAACCGCAGACTCGACCAGCTCCGCAAGATCGTCGACGTGCCTGCGCTCAGCCCCGGCTGGCAGCAGTCCTTCCGGGACATGCTCGAATCACCGCAGGGATCCGCAGCCGAACGCCCGGGCGCACCCCCGGTTTGGGTCGGATTTCGCCCGTTGCGCGTCAGCGCAACACGCGGGGAGAGCCCACAAGTGACGTCCATCCAACTGGAGGCTGACGACGGCTCCGACCTGCCGGCACCGCTCCCGGGGCAATACCTCACGGTGCGAATACCCGGCGCGGGCGCGCCGCCCCCGCTGCGTAGTTACTCCCTATCGGGAGACCCCACCGCGGGGTACTACCGCATCAGTGTCAAACGCGAAGAGCACGGTCTGGTGAGCCGATGGCTGCACGAGCACGTCGAGCCGGGCTCGGTGGTCGAGGCCGCCGCCCCGCGTGGCGAGTTCTACCTCACCGATGGTGGCGGTCCGGTATTGCTGATGTCGGCGGGCATCGGCATCACGCCCGTCTTGGCCATGCTGCATGCGCTCGCGGCGGCCCGCAGCGACCGCGACATCCGGTGGGTGCACACCGACCGCAATCGTGAAACGCAAGCTTTCGCAACCGAAGTCACCAGCTTGATCGGATCATTTCCGCGAGCGCGGCAGTCGGTGTTCTACACCCAGACACAAGGCCGCCTGAACCGCCCGGCCATCGCGGCGCTGGGCATCCCGGCCAACGCGACGGCATACCTGTGCGGCCCAACCCAATTCATGAGCGACATGCGCGATGCGCTGACCGCTGCCGGGCTGGACCCTCAGCGGATCCATAGCGAACTGTTCGGCACCCTGCCGCCGATCAACCCCGGCATCGTCGACGGTGCCCCTCGTAACCCACCGCATCCCCCGGCGGGCGATCCGGGGACGGGACCGGCGATCACGTTCGCGCGCAGCGGCTTGACGGCTCCCTGGTCCTCCGGCTACGCAAGCATTCTCGAGTTGGCCGAAGCGTGCGACGTGCCCACTCGATATTCCTGCCGAAGCGGGGTCTGCCACGTGTGTGTGACCGGCGTCGTTGCCGGCAGCGCCAGATATGTCCAGCAGCCCCTGGAGCCTCCGGAGCCCGGGACCGTGCTCATCTGCTCGGCGGCCCCAGACACCGAGCTGGTGCTCGACCTGTAGCGGAAACCGTTGCCTCAGGCGGCGATCGCGCGTTGACCGCCGCTCACGGGCACGACAGCGCCGTTGACATAGCTGGCATCGGGGGAGCTGAGGAACACCACCGCGCTCGCGATCTCGCTGGGCTCGGCCGGCCGGCCGAGCGCGGTGCTGGCGGCCACCGTGTCCAACACCCCGGGTATGACCGCCACACCGGGAGTGTCCGTCGGCCCTGGCGCGATCGCGTTCACCCGTACCCCGGACCGGCCGAACTCATCCGCCCAGACGCGCGTCAGCAGCTCCAGGCCGGCTTTGGTGGCGCCGTAGATGCCTGCCCCGCTGGCCGGCACGGAGGCCGCGACGGTGCCGATGTTGACGACCGCGCCGCCGCCCCGCTCGATCATTGCCGGCACAAGTTGCTGGACCAAGATGTATGGGGCGCGCAAGTTCACATTGACGTGGTCGTCGAACGTTGCGTCGTCGGTGTCAACGGTGGCTCCGAATTGGTAGACGCCGGCGTTGTTGACCAGTATGTCGACCGGACCCGCTTCGGCCGCCAGGCGGCGCACGTCTTCGCTATCGGTCAGGTCTGCAGCTACGAAACGCGCTTTGCCTCCGGCATTTTCGATCTCACGGACCGTCTTCTCGCCGCGTTCGGCACTGCGGCCGTGTACCACCACCTCAACTCCGCGTTCCGCGAGTTGTAGCGCGATCGCCCGTCCGATCCCTGACGTGGCCCCGGTCACCAGCGCGGTGGAGCCGGCCATTGTTGCTGCCATCGAACCCTGCCTCCACGAGAAGTTCCCTTGCCTCCCCGTCAGCAGCGGGCCGCCGACGTTTATTCCTAGGAGCCCAGTGGGACGGCGGCCTCGGCGGTGTAGCACAGGAACGTCAGCGTCTCCTGCAGATACAGCTGCACAGTGTCCGCATCATGGCTGGTGTAGCCGATCGACACGTCGGTGCCCAGCTGCAGGTCGAAGTCGCCGCCGCGGGTGGTCAGGACGAAAGCGCCGTCGATTGCCGGCGCCCAGATGATGTCCCCGGGAACCAGCCGGTCGATGTGTTCGAGGATCGGATATCCGTGTTCGGTGGTCTCGCTGACCTTCGTGTAGACGTCGGCTGACAGCAGCACCGAATAGGGGCCGTCGACACCGGCCAGCCGCAGTTCGGAGATCGCCTGGGTGATGACGTCCGGAATCTCGCGGGGATCCGCCGGCAACGTCAGCGGCTTGTTCGAGCTGGCCGCGCGGATGCCCTCGATCGACGCGGCGGGGTAGCCCTCGAAGATGGCGCGGTCCTCGACGAATGCCAGCTTCTTGGCGGCGGCCTTGACCGGGTCCCAGTCGGAGTCCTGCGCGCCACGCTCCACGTTGTCGATCTCGTAGCGGGACAGGGTGAACGGGACCCGCAGCCGGACAAGGGGTTTGCTTGCCCGCAGGTGAGCCTCCACACCGTCGGAGGGCGACGCCACATCGATCAGCCGACCGGTGCTGACCGCCGCCGTCACGGGGCCGCCGGGTCCGCTCACGTCCACCACCCGGCGTCCGGCGACGTGACGTTTGAACGTCCGGGTCGCCTCCAATTCGATTTCTTTCCAGGCGGCTTCGGTGACCGGTGCCAGGTCGCGGTAGAGGTTGTTCATGAAGTGGTTCCTTTCAGGCTGCCGATGGAAAGTGAGCCGTCCTGTGCGGCAGGCGTTTCCGCCACCGGCGCTGCCGGCAGTGGCGGTGGATCGTCGAGGAAGTCGACAGTGGGGGAGAAGAACAGGCCACCGGTGATCGCGGTGGAGAATTCGAGGATGTGGTCGGTATTGCCGGGCGGATCTCCGAGAAACATGTTCCGCAGCATCTGTTCGGTGACCCGCGGCGTGCGGGAGTATCCGATGAAATAAGTGCCGTATTGACCTTTGCCGAGTTCGCCGAACGGCATGTTGTGCCGCACGATCTTCAGCTCAGTGCCGTCGTCGTCGGTGATGACGTTGAGCGCGATGTGGGAGTTGGCCGGCTTTTCGTTGTCGTCGAGTTCGAGGTTCTCCAGCTTGGTGCGGCCGATCACCAGCTCCTGCTCGCTCACCGAAAGCGAATTCCACGAATCCATTTCGTGCAGGTACTTCTGCACGTGCACGTAGCAGCAGCCCCCGAACTCGGGATCCTCGGCGCCGATCGCTGTGGCGCTGACGGCCAGCTGGCCATCGGGGTTCTCGGTGCCGTCGACGAAGCCCAACAGGTCGCGGTTGTCGAAGTAGCGGAATCCATGCACCTCATCGACCACGGTGACCGCACCGGCCATCGACCGCAAAATGCGGTCGGCGAGTTCAAAACACACGTCCAGGCTCTCGGCCCGGATGTGAAACAACAGGTCCCCGGGAGTGGCCGGCGCGGTGTGTCGTGGGCCGTTGAGTTCGACGAACGGGTGCAACTCGGCGGGACGCGGGCCGGTGAACAAGCGGTCCCACGCCTGCGAGCCGATAGAGGTGGTGGCCGACAACCGTTTCGGGGGCTCGCGAAAACCGATCGCGCGCACCAGCCCGGAAATGTCGGGCAGCGCGTCATGAACCGTCGCTTCTCCGCCGTCGTCGATGGTCACCACCAGAAAGACCGCCGCCGGCGTCAACGGCTCGAGGATCGGCTGCGGCTGGACGGGGGGCACTCTCCTGACCCTAGCGTGGCGACGTCGAGCGCCGGAAGGGCGCGAGCAGGGAGCCGCGCAATGGGACCTAGCGTGGCGACGCATGTCGCCGACAGCCATGATGTTGAACATGTCGGCCAGCGCCGCAGGCCTCTGCGATTTCATCGACGCTTCTCCGTCGCCGTTTCACGTCTGCGCGACGGTGGGCGCGCGGCTGACCGCCGCCGGCTACACCGAACTGCGTGAGGCCGAGCGCTGGCCGGGCGAACCTGGGCGCTACTTCACCGTGCGGGCCGGCTCGTTGGTCGCCTGGCACTCCGACGGGGCCGACGCTGCGTTCCGGATCGTCGGCGCACACACCGACAGCCCGAATCTCCGGGTCAAGCAGCATCCGGATCGCTTGGTCGCCGGCTGGCGCGTGGTCGCGCTGGAGCCGTACGGGGGAGCGTGGCTCAACTCCTGGCTGGACCGCGACCTCGGCGTCAGTGGACGGTTGTCGGTGCGTGTCGGCGCCGGGGTCGAGCACCGGCTGGTGCGCATCGAGGACCCGGTCCTGCGGGTACCGCAGCTGGCCATCCACCTGGCCGAGGACCGGAAGTCGCTGACGCTCGACCCGGAACGCCACGTCAACGCGGTGTGGGGCGCCGGCGCCGAAGCGACATCGTTCGTCGACTTCGTCGCCGAACGCGCTGGGGTGTCGCCCACCGCCGTGCTGGCCGCCGACCTGATGACCCACGACCTGACCCCCTCGACGGTGGTCGGCGCCGACGCCGACCTGCTGAGCGCGCCCCGGCTGGACAACCAGGCCAGTTGCTATGCCGGCATGGAGGCGCTGCTGGCCTTGGACGAGGCTCCGTCGCCGCGGGGTTTCCTGCCCGTGCTGGTGCTCTTCGACCACGAGGAGGTCGGTTCGTCCTCCGACCACGGAGCCCAGTCCGACCTGCTGGGCACCGTTTTGGAGCGGATCGTGCTCGCGGCCGGCGGCACCCGGGAAGACTTCCTGCGCCGGCTGCCCGACTCGTTACTGGCCTCGGCCGACATGGCGCACGCCACCCATCCCAACTATCCGGAGCGGCACGAGCCCGGCCACCTCATCGAGGTCAACGCCGGCCCCGTCCTCAAGGTGCACCCCAACCTGCGGTACGCCACCGACGGACGCACGGCCGCGGCCTTCGCCCTGGCCTGTGCGCAGGCCGGGGTGTCCCTGCAGCGCTACGAGCATCGCGCCGACCTGCCGTGCGGGTCGACGATCGGTCCGCTGGTCTCGGCCCGCACCGGGATTCCCACCGTCGACGTGGGCGCCCCGCAGCTGGCGATGCATTCCGCCCGTGAGCTGATGGGCGCTCATGACGTGGCCGCCTACTCGGCGGCGATGCGGGCGTTCCTTTCGCCCGAGCCCCGCTGAGGCCTAAGGTCTGGCGGTATGGCGCTCAGCGTGGAGATGATCACCTTCGACTGCCACGATCCTGCGCGGCTGGCCGCATGGTGGGCCGAGCAGTTCGGTGGCACGACGCAGGAGTTGCTCGCCGACGAGTTCACCGCGGTGAGTTTGTCGGCGGGACCGCGGCTCGGATTCCAGAAGGTGCCCGATCCCACGCCCGGGAAAAACCGCGTGCACCTCGACTTCGGTGCCGCCGATGTTGATGCCGAGGTGTCCCGGCTGACGGCCGCCGGGGCCATCGAGGTCGGCCGGCACACGTTCGGCGACGATTTTCGCTGGGTGGTGCTGGCCGACCCCGAGGGCAACGTCTTCTGCATCGTGGGTCAATAGCTCGCGGCCGACGAGTGTGCGTCCTCGGCGTTGAGTGTGCGTGTAGGGCGGGAAAATCGCGCGATTTCCGCCACCCGCACACACCGAAGTACCGGAGCGCACACTCGAGTCTTGCCGTTCAGCCGTGGGCGAGGAACAGCGGGTCGTAGCGGATGACGTTCTCCACGACGATTCCGTCGCGGGTGCGAACCCGGTCGATTCCCCGGATCTGGAACGGCCCGTCGGGTCCGGTGCCGCGGCCGACGTAGTGCAAAAACACCAGTTCCTCGCCGGGGTCCGCGCCGGGCACGGTGGCGCTGTCGATCACCTCCAGCTTTAAATCCGGTGCGGCGTCGAGTATTTCGGCGATCTTCGCCGTGTACGGCTGGATGCCGCGGACCGGCTCGGGGTCACCCGGCCAGTAGCCCATGATGTCGTCGGCCAAGATGTCGAAGCCGCGCGACATGGTGGGCGCGGCCCAGTACGCCGCGAACACCGCGGCGCTGAACTTGGGGGCGGATTGGACGTCGGTCATTTTTCCTCCTTGGGTCTGGCGTTCCCGTTGAGCGCGTTGCGCCAAGCGTGTCGCGGCGGTGTGCGGCGGCACAATTACCTCCGAGGTCATCGCTACGGGTACACCGGCGTGGTTACCGTGGCTTGGTGAGCCACGCGGCGGTAGGCGCCCTGTTGCGCGAATGGCGGGAGCGTCGACGGGTGAGTCAGCTCGACCTGTCGCTGACTGTGGGCGTGTCGGCCCGGCACGTCAGCTTCATAGAAACCGGCCGCTCGCGACCCAGTGCGGAGATGGTGCTCGCCCTCGCCGAAGGCCTCGACATTCCGCTGCGGGAGCGCAACACGCTGCTGCTTGCCGCCGGATTCGCCCCGCGTTACCAGTCGCGCCCGCTCGAGGATGCCGCGATGACCCCGGCCCGTGACGCGGTGCAGCGCCTCCTCGATGCCCACGACCCCTACCCGGGCATCGTGATCGACCGCTGCTGGAACATCGTGGGGGCCAACGCCGCGGCGTCGGCGCTGACCGCAGGCCTGCCCGCGGAGCTGCTCGGCCCACCGGCCAACGTCTACCGGCTGTCGCTGCACCCCGACGGCCTCGCCGGACGGACGCTGAATTTCCCGGAATGGGCGGGCTACTTGCTGCACCAGCTCCGGCGCACGATCGCGATCACCGGCGATCCGGGCCTGCAGGCGCTCAATGACGAGGTGCGCGGATATCCGGGAGTCGCGGGCGCCGCCGACGCGCGCGGCGCGCCACCGGATGGCGCCGGCGCGCTGCTCATCCCTTTCGTGCTGGATATCGGCGGCGGGCAACCGCTGTCGATGTTCACGACGTTGACGACGTTCGGGACTCCGCTCGACGTCACCCTCGCCGAACTGACCGTCGAGCTGTTCTATCCGGCCGACGCCGCCAGCGCCACCCTGCTCCATGGCAGGTAGCGCTCTTACACTGTTCGGGTGACTGCCTCCGGGACCAGCGCCCGCACCCAGGCGATCGACACTGTCGAGCACGCCGCTGCCAGCCCCGATCAGCCGCAGCCGTACGCCGAGCTGGGCCTCAAAGACGACGAGTATCAGCGGATCCGTGAGATCCTGGGCCGCAGGCCCACCGACACCGAGTTGGCGATGTACTCGGTCATGTGGAGCGAGCACTGCTCGTATAAGTCGTCCAAGGTTCACCTGCGCTACTTCGGGGAGACCACCACCGACGAGATGCGTGCGGGCATGTTGGCCGGTATCGGTGAAAACGCCGGTGTGGTGGACATCGGCGACGGCTGGGCCGTCACCTTCAAAGTGGAGTCCCACAACCACCCGTCCTACGTCGAGCCCTATCAGGGCGCGGCGACCGGCGTCGGCGGCATCGTGCGCGACATCATGGCCATGGGCGCGCGACCGGTCGCGGTGATGGACCAGCTGCGGTTCGGCGCCGCCGACGCCCCCGACACCCGCCGGGTGGTCGACGGGGTGGTCCGCGGTATCGGCGGCTACGGGAACTCGCTGGGGCTGCCCAACATCGGCGGCGAGACGGTCTTCGATGCGTGTTACGCCGGCAATCCGTTGGTAAACGCGTTGTGCGTGGGCGTGTTACGCCAGGAGGACCTGCATCTGGCGTTCGCCTCGGGCACCGGCAACAAGATCATCCTGTTCGGTGCGCGCACCGGGCTCGACGGCATCGGCGGGGTGTCGGTGCTCGCGTCGGACACATTCGACAGCACCGGATCGCGCAAGAAGCTGCCGTCGGTTCAGGTGGGCGACCCGTTCATGGAGAAGGTGCTCATCGAGTGCTGTCTCGAGCTGTACGCCGGCGGACTGGTGATCGGCATCCAGGACCTCGGCGGAGCTGGATTAGCCTGCGCCACCTCAGAATTGGCGTCGGCCGGGGACGGCGGAATGGCGGTCCAGCTCGATTCGGTGCCCCTGCGGGCCAAGGAGATGACACCCGCCGAGGTGCTCTGCAGCGAGTCGCAGGAGCGGATGTGCGCCGTGGTTGCCCCGGAGAACGTCGACGCCTTCTTGGCGGTCTGCCGCAAATGGGAGGTGTTGGCCACGGTGATCGGCGAGGTCACCGACGGTGACCGGTTGCGGATCACCTGGCGCGGCGAGACGGTCGTCGACGTACCGCCGCGCACCGTGGCGCACGAGGGCCCGGTGTATCAGCGGCCGGTCGCACGGCCCGAATCCCAGGACGCCCTGAACGCCGACCGGTCAACGCGCCTCCCGCGCCCGAAGACCGGGGAGGAGTTGCGCGCGACCGTGCTTGCGCTGCTGGGTAGCCCGCACCTGTGCAGCCGCGCCTTCATCACCGAACAGTACGACCGGTACGTGCGCGGCAACACCGTGCTGGCCGAGCATGCCGACGGCGGCGTGCTCCGCGTCGACGAGGCCACCGGCCGCGGCATCGCGCTGTCGACCGACGCGTCGGGGCGCTACACGCTGCTGGATCCTTATGCCGGGGCGCAACTCGCGCTGGCCGAGGCCTACCGCAACGTCGCCGTCACCGGCGCCACGCCGGTCGCGGTCACCAATTGCCTCAACTTCGGCTCCCCGGAAGACCCCGGCGTGATGTGGCAGTTCTCCCAGGCGGTGCGGGGGCTGGCCGATGGGTGTGCGGCGCTTGGCATTCCGGTGACCGGCGGCAACGTCAGCTTCTACAACCAGACCGGCTCGGCGGCGATCCTGCCCACGCCGGTGGTCGGCGTCCTCGGCGTGCTCGATGACGTCGCCCGGCGCATCCCCACCGGCCTGGGCGCCGAACCGGGCGAGACCCTGATGCTGTTGGGAGATACCCGCGACGAGTTCGACGGTTCCATCTGGGCGCAGGTGACCGCCGACCACCTGGGTGGCTTGCCGCCCGCGGTCGATCTGGCGCGCGAAAAGCTGCTGGCCGAGGTGTTGAGCGCGGCGTCTCGCGACGGGCTGGTGTCCGCGGCGCACGACCTATCGGAAGGCGGCCTCGCGCAGGCCGTTGTGGAGGCGGCGCTGACGGGCGAAACCGGTTGCCGCATCGTGCTTCCCGAGGGCGCCGATCCGTTCGTGGCGTTGTTCTCCGAGTCGGCGGGCCGGGTGCTGGTGGCGGTGCCGCGCACCGAGGAGAGCCGGTTCCGGGCCATGTGTGAGGCGCGCGGACTGCCGGCGGTGCGCATCGGCGTCGTCGACGAGGCCTCGGACACGGTCGAGATTCAGGGCCTGTTCACCGTGTCGCTGGCCGAACTGCGCGAGACGTCCGAGGCGGTGCTGCCGCGGTTGTTCGGATGAGCCGTAGCGGCAAATCCTGATGGGGGACAGCCGTTTTCGCCGGGCTTGGGCATTCTCCCTGGCCGCCGCCCTGGTCGGCTGGAGCTTCGTCGGCCCGCGACTGCCCACGGCTTGGCGGACCGCCCTCCAGGCGGGTGCGGCCGGCTTGCTGGTGCTGGTGACGCGCGCTCCGCTGGGTCTCAACCCGCCACGGCTGTGGTCGGGGCTGCGGCTGGGGTCGACGGCCGGTGCGGCGGCGGCGACCGTGATCGCCGCGACGACGGCGGTGCCGTTGGTGCGGGCGTCCATGGCCGACCGTGAGGCCCCCGGGTCGACGCCCGGCTGGCTGCTGCTGCAGATACCCGTCGGGACCGTCTGGGCCGAGGAGGCCGCCTTCCGTGCGGCGCTGACCGCCGCCGCGTCGGGTGCCTTCGGCGCGCCGGGCGGAAGATTGCTGCAAGCGGCCAGCTTTGGGCTTTCCCACATTGCCGACGCGCGGGCGACGGGCGAGCCGGTGCTGGGCACCGTGCTGGTGACGGGCGTCGCGGGCTGGCTGTTCGCCTGGCTGGCGGACCGCTCCGGCAGCCTCGCCGCGCCCATGCTGGTGCACCTGGCCATCAACGAGGCCGGCGCGATCGCCGCGCTGAGCGTGCGGTGGCGTCAGGGGTTGATGGTGTAGTCGCCCACCTGACGGCCCCACACGTGCTCGACGAAAAGTGGCGAGCCGAGCTCGAAGTGGTTGTAGGGAGCCATGCTTGCGCCGGTGTCCATCACCAGGAACGGCGCCGGCCACAGCTGCCGGGTGATCGTCTGCCAACAGCCCGGCCGCCCGCCGGGGCCGCCCCTGGCATTGGTGCGCGGCAGATTCTCCGGCCAGATGTACGGGTTCGGCGCCCCGGCGATCGCGCCCGCGGCGTGCGCGCCCAGCGAGTAACCGTTGTCGCCGAGGGCGTTGTGGATCTTGGGCCCCACCTCCGCGAAATTGCGTATGGTGCAGAAGATCTCCGGACTGTACTCGTCGAGCAGCTGGCTGGAGGTGACCAAATCGCCGGCCCCCCGGGCAAGGTATGGCCCCCCGCGCCCGAAGACGTCGGCGCCCGTGCCGCCGAGCCCGGCGGTGGCGAGCAACGCGGCATCCAGATCGACTTGCTGGCGGTTGAGGGTGCGGGCCGCGGTCACCGCGTGGTCGAGCGCGGCCCACAGGTCCGGCGAGGCGTTGGCGTAGGTCTCGCCGAGAGCGGCCAACCGCGCGACGTCGGCGCGGATTTCGCGCATGCGCGGGTTCACGTCGTCAAGGATCGTGTTGCCGTTGACCAAAGAATCGCCGAACCTCGCGCCCAATCCGGTCAGGGCTTGCGCGGCCGCGCCGAGCGTCAGGTTCACCTTGACCGGGTCGACCTTCTCCGCGATCGAGACCAGCGTCTCGAAGACGGTGTTGAACTCGGTGGTCACCGACGTCGCCTCGATCACCGTCGCCGGTGTGATCGGCTGCGCCGGCGGCCCCGGCGGCGAACTCAACGCGACGTACTTGTTGCCGAACACCGTGGTCGCCTTGATGGTGGCCGCCACATTGGCCGGGATCAGGTTGAGGTACCTCGGTGTGATGTCCAGCACCAGCTTGGCGGCCGGCATGCCGTCACGGGTGATCTCGGAAATGCCGGTCACCCGGCCGATCTGGACCCCGTTGTAGGTGACCTTGGAGCCGGGGTCCAAGACCAGGCCGGCCCGGGCGGCCACCATGGTCAGCTTCGTCGTCGGCGTGAGCTCACCCCGGAACTGCAGGTACAGCAGTGACCCGACCAACCCCAAGATGACCACCGTCACGAGCCCGACGGACTTATACGGCGGCCCGCGCCGCACGCGCCGACGCTCCATGAGTTTGAGACCCTAGGGTATGGCCGCCCGCCAAAAGGCCGATCCGGCAAAGACTCGGCAGGCCGTGTTGGCCGTCGCGGACTGGCTGCGCGACGAATCCCGGCCGGCCCCCGACCGCGAGAGCCTCGGCACCGCCGTTCGGCTCACCGCCCGCACCCTGGCCGCCGTGGCACCCGGCGCCAGCGTCGAGGTGCGGATTCCGCCCTTCGTCGCGGTGCAGTGCATCGCCGGGCCCCGGCACACGCGCGGCACGCCGCCCAACGTTGTGGAGACCGACCCGCGGACGTGGCTGCTGCTGGCGACCGGGATGTTGTCCTTCCAACGGGCGAAGGACGGCGGTGCGCTGGGGCTTTCCGGCTCTCGGGCCGGTGAGATCGAACACTGTCTGCCCCTGTTCGGTCTCGGCTGAATAGTAAGCCTGAAGTGCAGGTTTACAGTCGGGCGCGGGAATTTTTCCCCCTCAACACGCGCTGTTGATTCGCGGTTGCGGGCGTCGGACCCGTAGACTCCGTTACGTCACCAACCGTTCCCCAGGGAGCCCCCCAATTGTGACCAACCAGGAACCCGAGCAGGACCTGAACTCGCCTCGTGAAGAGTGTGGTGTATTCGGGGTCTGGGCCCCGGGTGAAGACGTCGCAAAGCTCACCTATTACGGCTTGTACGCCCTGCAGCATCGCGGGCAGGAAGCCGCGGGCATCGCCGTCGCCGATGGATCACAGGTGCTCGTGTTCAAAGACCTGGGCTTGGTCAGCCAGGTTTTCGACGAGCAGACGCTCGCGGCGATGCAGGGCCACGTGGCCATCGGCCATTGCCGCTACTCCACCACCGGCGACACCACCTGGGAGAACGCGCAGCCGGTCTTCCGCAACACCGCCGCCGGCACCGGTGTGGCCTTGGGGCACAACGGAAATCTGGTCAACACCGCCGAGTTGGCCGCCCGCGCCCGCGACGCGGGACTGATCGCCCGGCGCTGCCCCGCCCCGGCGACGACCGATTCCGACATCTTGGGCGCACTGCTGGCGCACGGCGCAGCGGATTCCACCCTCGAGCAGGCGGCCCTGGACCTGCTGCCCACCGTGCGCGGTGCGTTCTGCCTGACGTTCATGGACGAGAACACGCTGTATGCGTGCCGCGATCCCCACGGCGTGCGGCCCCTTTCGCTCGGCCGGCTGGATCGCGGCTGGGTGGTGGCCTCGGAAACGGCAGCGCTGGACATCGTCGGCGCCTCGTTCGTGCGCGACATCGAGCCGGGCGAGCTCCTGGCGATCGACGCCGACGGGGTGCGCTCCACGCGCTTTGCCAACCCGACCCCCAAGGGCTGCGTCTTCGAGTACGTCTACCTGGCCCGCCCGGACAGCACGATCGCCGGCCGGTCCGTGCACGCCACCCGGGTGGAGATCGGCCGCCGGCTGGCCCGGGAATGCCCGGTCGAGGCCGACCTGGTGATCGGGGTCCCGGAGTCGGGCACCCCCGCAGCGGTCGGTTACGCGCAGGAGTCCGGCATTCCCTACGGGCAGGGTCTGATGAAGAACGCCTACGTCGGGCGGACCTTCATCCAGCCGTCCCAGACCATCCGCCAGCTCGGTATCCGGCTGAAGCTCAACCCACTTCGTGAGGTCATCCGCGGCAAGCGGCTCATCGTCGTCGACGACTCGATCGTGCGGGGGAACACCCAGCGCGCGCTGCTGCGCATGCTGCGCGAGGCCGGGGCCGTCGAAGTCCACGTCCGGATCGCCTCGCCACCGGTGAAATGGCCCTGCTTCTACGGCATCGACTTCCCGTCGCCGGCCGAGCTGATCGCGAACGCCGTGCAGGACAAGGAGGAGATGCTCGAAGCGGTGCGGCACGCCATCGGCGCCGACTCCCTTGGCTACATCTCGCTGCGCGGCCTGGTCGCGGCGTCCGAACAACCCGCGTCACGGCTGTGCACCGCCTGCTTCGACGGCCGCTATCCCATCGAGCTGCCCGAGGAGACGGCCTTGGGTAAGAACGTCATCGAGCACATGCTCGCCAACGCCGCGCGCGGATCCGGGCTCGACGATCTAGCGCCCGACGAAGTACCGATCGTCCACTGACGGACGTCCGGTGCGCCCCTTACACGACGTTTGATTACGGCGGTCGGCGGCGCCCGGTAGCCTTTATCGCGATGACGGATCCCGGAAAAAGCCCCGGACGAAACCCGGGCAGCCAGGGCATCACCTACGCGTCGGCCGGGGTGGATATCGAGGCCGGCGACCGCGCCGTCGAGCTGTTCAAGCCGCTGGCGACGAAGGCCACCAGACCAGAGGTGCGAGGCGGCCTGGGCGGGTTCGCCGGGTTGTTCGCGTTGCGTAACGACTACCGCGAACCGCTGCTGGCCGCGTCCACCGACGGCGTGGGAACCAAGCTGGCGGTCGCCCAGGCCATGGACAAGCACGACACCGTCGGCCTGGACCTGGTCGCGATGGTGGTCGACGACCTCGTGGTCTGCGGCGCCGAGCCGCTGTTCCTGCAGGACTACATCGCGGTGGGCCGGACCGTGCCCGAACGCCTCAGCGCCATCGTGGCGGGAATCGCCGAGGGATGCGTGCGTGCCGGCTGCGCGCTGCTCGGCGGTGAAACCGCCGAGCACCCCGGGCTGATGGAACCCGACCACTACGACATCTCGGCGACGGGTATCGGCGTCGTCGAGGCCGACGACGTGCTGGGGCCCGATCGCGTCAAACCCGGCGACACGATCATCGCGATGGGCTCCTCCGGCCTGCATTCCAACGGCTACTCGCTGGCCCGTGCGGTGCTTCTGGAGATCGATCGGATGAATCTCGCCGGCTATGTCGAGGAGTTCGGCCGCACGCTGGGCGAAGAGCTGTTGGAGCCGACGCGGATCTACGCCAAAGACTGCCTGGCGCTGACCGCGGAAACCCATGTCCGCACGTTCTGCCATGTCACCGGTGGCGGGCTCGCCGGCAACCTGCAACGCGTCATCCCGCACGGCCTGGTCGCCGAAATCGACCGCGGGACCTGGACACCCGCACCCGTGTTCGCGATGATCGCCCAGCGTGGGCGGGTGACGCGCGAGGAGATGGAGAAGACGTTCAACATGGGCGTGGGCATGGTCGCCGTTGTCGCGCCGGAGGACACCGACCGCGCCCTGGCCATCCTGACGGCCCGCCACTTGGACTGCTGGGTGTTGGGGACCGTGTGCAAAGGCGGTAAAGAAGGCCCGCGGGCAAAGCTCGTCGGGCAGCACCCGAGGTTTTAGAAGGCGGAAGCCGGGTCAGCGCCGAGTCGAAGGGGATTGCGCCGGCGCCGCGCGGAGGGTCTTACCGACGCCAGTCGTCGTTGTCTTCCCAGGAGTCACCGACGCCATCCTCCTCCAGCTCCGTGGAATCGTCGGCACCCGTTCCTGACAACTCGCGCTGAAGCCGCGTGAAGTCGGTCTGCGGAGAACTGTATTTGAGTTCTCGAGCAACCTTGGTCTGCTTTGCCTTAGCCCGGCCGCGGCCCATGGGGGAACCCCCTCGCGCAATAACGGAGCGGCCCGAATCAGGCGGCTCCGATCTCCTGGTGTCGTTATTGTCCTGCCGACAGTTTACCGTGCCTTGCGGTCGGGCGTCGGTGCCCCCTGCCGCTGTGGCGGACTTCATCGACGATTATCTCGCACCGCCCCGCAACCGTTCAACGGCCAGGCGTCCCGCACCGATCTGTTCCGTCGCCGGCAGCGAATCGGCATCGATCACCGCGGCCACCGCGCCCTGCGGGCCGGTCGCCAATTCGGTGTCGGCCGGCACCCCGCGCTTCAGCAGCGCCAGGGCCACGGGCCCGAGGTCTACGTGATCCACCACGGTGCCGAGGCGGCCGATGGCGCGACCTCCGGCCAGCACCGGGTCACCCGTCGAGGGACGCTCGACCGAGCCGTCGAGGTGCAACAGCACGAGCATGCGGGGCGGTCTACCGAGGTTGTGCACGCGGGCGACGGTCTCTTGTCCCCGGTAACAGCCCTTGTCCAAGTGAACGGCGCTGCCGATCCACCCGACCTCGTGCGGAATCGTGCGTTCGTCGGTGTCGACGCCCAGTCGCGGCCGCAGCGCCACCACCCGGTGGGCTTCGTAGGCCCAAACCCCCGCCGGCCGCAGGCCGGCCTGCACCAGACGTTCCCGCCAGCCGGCGGAGTCCGCACGGGGGACCAGCAGGTCGAGTTCGATCTGCCCGGCGGGGGCGCCGGGCATCCGGCGCACAAAGCCACCGCCGGCCAGCGCAACCGCCGTCAGCTCGGCGGGCAGGGCGTCCAGGCCGAGCACGTCGAGCACCGCCCGGTCGGCCAGTCGCGGACCCAGCAGCGAAAGCACGGCCATGTCGGCGGCGGCCGGGGCGACGTCCGACCAGAAGACCATCTTGCGCAGGTAGGCCAGCAGCGGCTCGCCCCGCCACGGTTCGGTGTCGAGGTAGGTGGTGCCGCCGAGTTCGGTCTGGATCCAGTGGTCCTCGACGCGGCCCTGGCCGTCGAGGCTCAGGTTCTGCGTGCTGGCGCCCTCGGGAAGGTCGCTGACGTGCTGGGTGGAGATGCTGTGCAGCCACTTCTGGCGGTCACCACCGGTCAGGGTGAGCACTGCGCGGTGCGAGCGATCCACCACTATCGCGCCGGTTTCCGCGGCGCGCTGCTCGCCCAGCGGGTCGCCGTAATGCCAAGTGGCGCCCGCGTCGGGACCGGTCTCGGGTGCGGGTACTGCAGACACACGTCAACTCTACGGACCGTTGCGCGACCCGTCCGACGAGCGTGCGGCCGGCTTCAGGCCCGCGGCTACGCTTTATCCCCATGGCAGGCCAGATGGGTGTGATCGTCACGCTGGACGGCGCGATCCATCCGCCCGATGTGCCGCTGCTGCACGCCGACGACCTGGCAGCGGTCCGCGGCGACGGCATCTTCGAGACGCTGTTGGTCCGCGACGGCAGGCCCTGCCTGGTCGAGTCCCATCTGCAGCGGCTGACCCAGTCGGCCAGGCTGATGGATCTGCCCGAGCCCGACCTGCCCGCCTGGCGCAACGCGATCGGCCTGGCCACCGGGCAGTGGGCGGCGAACACCGCTGACGAAGGCGCGATGCGGCTGATCTATAGCCGCGGCCGGGAGAGCGGCACGGCGCCGACCGCCTACGTGATGATCACCGCTGTCCCCGAACGGGTGACGGCGGTTCGGCGCGAAGGCCTGGCCGCCGTGACGTTGGACCGCGGGCTGGCCGCCGCCGGTACCGGGGCGATGCCGTGGCTGCTGGCCGGGGCGAAGACGCTGTCCTACGCGGTGAACATGGCCGCCTTGCGTCATGCCGCCCGGCAGGGCGCCGGCGACGTGATCTTCGTCAGCTCGGACGGTTACATCCTGGAGGGCCCGCGGTCGACCGTGGTGATCGCGACCGATGCCGAAACACCGGGAGGCGGGAACCTGTGCCTGCTGACGCCTCCGCCGTGGTATCCGATTTTGCGGGGCACCACGCAGCAGGCCCTCTTCGAAGTGGCGCGGGCCAAGGGGTACGACTGCGACTATCGCGCGCTGCGGCTCGCCGATCTGCATGCCGCGCAAGGACTCTGGTTGGTCTCGAGCATGACGCTGGCGGCGCGCGTGCACACGCTCGACGGTCGTCCACTGGCTCGGTCGCCGATGGCGGCGGAATTCGCCGCGTTGATCGACTCCGCGATCGTCAGCGATCGCTGAGCGCTGAATTGTGTTGTCGCCTCGCGGAATCGCGGGTACGGTCGGCCGTACACAAGGAAGGAGGTGGTCCGCGAAATTGATAGCTTCATGGACATGTGAGGTGGCTGCGCGCTAGCAGCAGTGGCTTTCGAAGAGCCGGCGATATACGCGCGCTGGCGAATTCCCCGTAGCCACCCGGCCCCCGAGCTTCCGGTGTGTCCAACCGGTAACCGCGCTCGGGGGCCGCTCCATGTCTAATACAGTTACTGGCTCACCTTCGCGGCGATCTGCCCGGCGAGTTTGCCCGCCTGCCCCGAGTCGGGGTCGGGTCCGCACAGCAGCAGGTCGACGACCATAGTCGACACCGCGTGCAGCGCGTGGTGGCAGTTCCGGGTGCCTTCCGTCTGCGTACGCTCCTGGAAGATCTTCGGCGGGGTGCCATCGACGTCGTCGAACTTCCATCCGGTGGTTTTGCCGTTGGTGGCGGTCACCGTCACGGATTGCCCTGCGCAAGCTTTCCACTTGTCCGCCGACGCCTGGACGAAGGCAGCGGCTTTGTCGGCCGAGGGAAATGCCACCACCGCTTCGAAGACCCGGTGGGCCGGATCCTGCCCGGGACTGTGGACGGCCTGCCCGGCCACCGCGGTGTAACCGCTTGCCTTGTATGCGGATTCCGGGATGGGTTCGTAGGCGCCCAGACAGTCCGGGTTCGACAGGGTCCACCTGGGTGCGCGTATCGCGTCGGTCTTGTCGGACACGACCAGATTCGGCTCACCCACGACGGCGCTCACATCGGCGGGGCCCAGTAGATACGCGTCCAGATTCGGGACGTTCCCGGCGGTCGGGGCACTCGGCGCCGCTGCGGTCGGGGCGCCCGTGGTGGTGGTCGGGGTCGGCTTCGTCTTGCCACCCTGCGTGGCCATTACGACGACGATCGCGATCACGGCGATGACGGCCGCGGCCGCACCGCCGATGATCATCAGCCGCTTGCTGGACCCGCCGCCGACGCCCGTGGCCACGGGCGCCGGTGCGGCAGCTTTGGACGGACCGCTGGTTGGCGCCGCGGCGTCGGGCTGCGGCGGGCCCGATGCCGGTGCCTGCGCCTTTTGCGTGGCCGCGGCCGCCGGCGAACCGTCCTTGGCCTCGATCTCGGACAGCACATTGTCGATCTCGGTGCGGGTGCGGTAGGTGACGTCATGGCGCAGCCGCAACATGCGCAACAGCTGGCCGATGTCCCCGCGAGCGCTGGGATCGTCGCCGTCCTCATCAAGCCCCTGCCGGAGTTCGATCAACAGCTGGGTCTGCTGCTGCGGGCTGAGTTCCTTTTCTGCGAGGGTGTTGCCCAACCGGGTGATGTACCCGAACGGCACCGGCGGCTCGTCGGGCAGCGGGTCCGGCAACGGCACCGGCTTGCTTTGCAACGCGTGCACCGCCGTGACGAGTTGGATGCCCGCGTCGACGGTCGGTTCGCGATAGTCGATGATCTGCAACGAGGCAAGGGGATTCACGCGCATGCTGTCGATGTCGCCGATCCGAACGGGAAGGATCGGCCGGTTCAGCGCACGTGCGTAACGCAACTCGGCCTGACTGGGCTTGGACTGCAGCCAATTGTTGGACAGCGCCACGATGAACACGTCACACGAGCGGATCTGCTCGAGAATCTTGTGCCACCACGACTCACCGCCGCCGAGCTCTTGATCGAACCAAACCTGTTGCTGTCCGCGGCGAAGCGCGGTCGTCAGGGCGTCAACCGTCGCCCTGTCCTGGCTCGAGTAGCTGATGAACAGCGGCATCGCGGTCTCCTACGGGCGGGCGTAGCAAACGGACTTGTGAAATCGGCGCATACCGCTATTGGGCATGCGCCGATACCGTATCAGTGCGGGGCCGTGTCGGACCGCGCAAATTTGCGGTCGCTCGGGCGGCGGCGAACAATCTCATCCGTGTCCGCCGTCCACCGCGGACGCGTCCTCGGGCGGGTGGAATTCGGCATAGCGCCGCGAGAATTCGTCACCGGGAACCGGCCACTGTTCGCCGGTGGATCCCCGGACGATCCAGTCGCCCTCCGCCGCGGTCGTCGGACCCTCCAGGGTGTTCACGGTCTCCCCGGGGTAGGCCGGGCGGGCCTGAACGCGGCCCGTTCGCCGCCAGCGCCCGTCGCCGGCGGGCTCGTACGTGTCCCGGAAGATGTCGTCGCGAACGGACCACACCTTGCCGTCTTCCTGGATCGCCCAGTCGCCGGCGTCGGCGCGCATGACGTGTCCCGAATCCGACGTCCACGTCCATGGGGCACTTCGTTGTTCGGCGGCCACCGTTCCGACCCGGGTGAAGGACTGCCACAGCGGACGCGACCGGAAACCGAGCTGGCGCAGGCTCCACAACGTGGCCGCCAGGCTGCGCACCGCGGCGTTGAGCAGATCCGGGTCGCTCTCGACGGCCGACCAATCGACCAGCTTGTCGTGAATCTTGCGCGAATCGTCGCGTGGCGAACCGTATTTCCAGCCGTTGCGCCGGTAGTAGCGGCACCAATCCTCGTGCTCCGCGCGGGCCATGCTCATCGCAGAATCCCGGTCGAAGCCCATCAGGGCGAGCTGTTCCAAAGGGGGCAGTGCAGCGATCTCGTGGCCCGACAGCTGTGCCGGTGGGCTGCCCCACGTGTTCCAGGTGTGCCCCGCGATCTGCTCGACCATCCACAGCGCGTTGCGCACCTGCCGGCGGTTGGACCCGCGGTAGAACTCGTTGAGCTCGGCCCACGGCATGGCGGCGGCGGACCGCGGCGCGCCTGGCGTGATCGTCGAGACGTACCGTTCGTGGATCAGCCTGGCCGCGCGCTCCCAAGCGTCCCGCACCTGGCCTTCTTGGGTGTCCAGCACCAGCGAGTAGGACTGCAGCCGGCCGACCACCTGGATCGAGTCGTCGCTGATGCTGGTGTTGAGGTCCGAGGCGTAGATGGGCATGTCGGGGAAGCGGGCCGCCAGCCTGGCGGCGGTCGTCGCCGCGTGCGAGTCCACGAAGATCACGGCGCTGCTCGTCGGGTCGGCGTCGCCGATCAGCTGCAGCATCGTCGGCACCGTCGGCGCCTCCGCCGTGGCATCGATGGTCGGCCCCTCCGAGGCGAATCCCGCCTGCTGCCGGTAGAACTCGTGATCCGCCAGGTACTCCTCGGCGTCCCTTTCGATCAGCGTGAGCGCCGGCAACGGCACCGCCCCGGGCGGGGTGTAGAAGTCGCGCTCGAGGGCGCGCTGAGTGAGGTCCGCGCATAGGGCCAGGGTCAATTGTGAAGTGCCACAGACGAATACGCGCTTGATGCGCCCCGTGGCGATGATGCCGTCGAGCAGCCTGCCCGCGGTCACCTCGTACTTGCCGACCACGTCGGCAGCCCATCGGGTGTCCGATCCGCCGAACTGCTGAGCCCGCCAGGCCTGGGCCAGCCACGGGTCGTCCATCCGCACGATCAGCGGCAACCGCCGCTTGTGGGCGACCTCGTCGAGCCGGCGGCCGATCAGGTCCAGCCACAGCAGGTTGATCGCCGGGTCGGGCGCCATCAGATAGAGCCGGGACAGGTGGCGCCACAGCCGCAGCGAGACCAGGGTGGACGGGTTGTTGAAGTCCACCAGGACCACCCGGGCGCCCTGTCTGCGGGCCCGCTGCACCCGGTCGTCGCTGGCGCCGGTGATGACCACCAGCGTGCCGCGCCGGTCCAGCGTCCGCGCTACCGCGCTGATCATTGACTGCGTGTCACCGTCGACGCCGACGATGGCGGTGACGGAATCGGCCAGGTTGGCCCGCATCCGGTCCACCTGGGCTCGAAAGACCCCGACCACGACGCCGCCCAGCCCGGTGAAGATCGCCGACAGCGCCGCGATGCGGGCCAACTCCAGGCCGACCGGCGTCGGATTCGGACAGGTCCGCCCGCTCACCGAGAAGTCGCCGGTGCCGCCCTTGACCAGACTGGCCGTCGCCATGAGCGGGGTGAAGAAGGCCGGGTGGTTGGCGTCATGGCAGCCCCAGTACGAGCTGAGGCCCAGGATCGCCGTCATGGGGACCAGGGCTGCGATCAGGGTGAACGAAACACCCACCACCCGGTGGCTACTGCCCGAGCGGAAGGTCAGCACGGACGCCCAGACGAGCACCGTCACCACGATCGCGAGCGTGGGCATCGATCCGGGCCTGCCGAACCACCCCACGGCCGGCGGCAGCGCGTCGATGAGCGAGGGCTGCAGGTCCAGCACGGTCAGATAGGCGATGAGGAGCAGGCCGACCGCGGTCACGCCCCACCGCAAGACGGGCGAGGGTGCCCTCGTCGGACGCATCCGCCGATCTCCCTTCGCGCGGTATCGGCTGCTCGGACGTCGAACAGTACACGCAAAAGATCGGCCGAAAGCAACGATTCCCGGCCGGTGCGCACGACCCGGTTGCCCGGGTGGGTGACGGGTCGGCGGTTATCCCGCGTAGCGCGAGAGCCGCGCCGAAAGATGGGGAACCAGGCCGCCGTCGGCGTCCACTCGCTCCTCGACGTAGGCCAGGTCGCCGCCCTCGACGATGCCGTACAGCCGCTTCGCGCCACCGACCAACACGCCTGATCGGCTGCGGGCCAGTGCATCGGTCACCAGCTCCCACGACGACTGGGTGCGCGGCCTGCCGTAGAACAGCTCGACGTATCCGGCCGAATGGGCGAGCAACAACTCGATGGCCTGCGATTCGCTGGGGTCGTCGGGATCGCTGACGAAACGCCAGAAGCCCGTCTCCCGCAACCCGTGTTCCTGGTACTCGCCGGTGTCGTTGAGCCGCCACGACCGGGATTCCCAATTCAGGTAGTCGCCGCCGTCGTGCGACACCACGATCTGCTGGCCGAACCGGTAATCCCCGTCGTGTCCACGGCCCTCGCCATGTCCGCGCCACACACCGACCAGTGGCAGCAGCGCCAGCAATGCGTCGTGCAGGTTGGCGCCTTCGCGCAGGTTGGCGGTGTCGGCCGGAAGCGGCAGGTCGTCGAAGGCGGGGATGTTGCGGCCGGCGGTCAGCTTGGCGCGCTCGGCGGCGGCGGCCACCGCGCGATCGCCGGAGCTTCCAGAACTCAACGGTTCGTCAGAAATCACGATTCGTCAGTGATCAGCCGGTACAGCGTGTACAGCGCAAACCATGAGATCACCACGACCGAGGCGACCAGCATGATCTCGAAGAACAGCACCACGGGGACAAGTCTATTCGCCCCGCGAGATCGCGTCGGGGCAGCGGGGGTCTCAGGCGATCTTGACGTCCACCTCGTGGATGCCCGCACCCGACGGGGTCACCACGGCGTTGCCGTTACCGGCCGACGACAAGGCGCGCAGCGTCCACGACCCGGGTGCCGCGAAGAACCGGAAGTCGCCGGTGGCCGACGCGACGACCTCGGCCGTGAACTCGTCCGAGGAGTCGAGCAAGCGGACGAACGCGCCACCCACCGCCTGGCCGTCGCTGTCCACGACCCGGCCGGTGATCACCGTTTCCTTCTCCAAGTCGACGCTGGCGGGCAACGTCACTCCTTGTTTCGGGGCAGAGCACATATCAGCTTCCCAACTCAATCGGGGCACCCACCAGGGAGCCGTATTCCGTCCAACTTCCGTCGTAGTTCTTGACGTTTTTGTGGCCGAGTAATTCCCGGAGCACGAACCAGGTGTGCGACGAGCGCTCCCCGATGCGGCAGTACGCGATCGTCTCCTTGGTGCCGTCCAGGCCCGCGTCGGCGTACAGCTTGGCCAGCTCCTCGTCGGACTTGAAGGTGCCGTCCTCATTGGCGGCCCTGCTCCACGGCACGTTGATCGCTCCCGGAACGTGGCCGGGCCGCTGGCTCTGCTCCTGCGGCAGATGCGCCGGCGCCAGGATCTTGCCGGAGAATTCGTCGGGGGAGCGCACGTCGACCAGGTTCTTGACGTTGATGGCGGCGATCACCTCGTCGCGGAACGCCCGGATGCTGTTGTCCGGCGCGGCGGCGGTGTAGGAGGTGGCCGGCCTGCTGACCGCTTCGGCGGACAGCGCCCGCCCGTCGAGTTCCCACTTCTTGCGGCCGCCGTCGAGCAGCTTGACCTTCTCGTGGCCGTACAGCTTGAAATACCAGTAGGCGTAGGCGGCGAACCAGTTGTTGTTGCCGCCGTAGAGGATCACCGTGTCGTCATTGGAGACGCCGCGTTCGCTGAGCAGCTTGGAGAATTGCTGAGCGTCGACAAAGTCCCGCTTGACCGGGTCCTGCAGGTCGGAACGCCAGTCGAGCCTGATCGCGCCGGGAATGTGGCCGGTGTCGTATGCGCTGGTGTCCTCGTCGACTTCGACGAAGACGACACCGGCGGCCTGAGCATTGCTGAGATGGCTCTCGGCCCAGTCCGCGGAGACCAGGACGTCGGAGCGTGCCATGCGGGGGATCCTTTCGATCGCTTGCTATGAACGGGTCATGAGGCGCGCCCGGCAGCTCGGAAACGCGCGACCAAGGGGTAGAGCTGGCAGCCCAGGCAGATGCCGAAGGCCGCATTGAGGAAGGCGGCGACGAGCGCCCCTGCGGTGGCGATGACGCCGATCACGAACGCTCCCGCGGCGAAGGCGGCGACGCCCGCGAGCGCGAAGAGCAGGCCGACGAGCTGGGCGAACTTCAGGGGCGCGACCGGCTCGCGCTCCGTCACGGGGCCCAGCCGGGGCGCCACCACGGTGGCGAATATTCGCCCATAAGGGTGCTTGCGGGGGCCGCCGACGGCGCCGACGGCGAAGACGATGGCCTGCACGCCGAGAATTGCCGCCGCCGCCGGCGGGCTGGCGGCGGATACGGCGAGCGCTATCACAAGGACTGCGGTGGTAACCCAGGCGGCGAACCTGGGGCCCCGCACGTCGACGGTGTCTGGCTGGGTGTTGGTGTTGGTGTTGGTGCTCGGCACGGTACTACTCCTGGATACGCCTGTTGCTTATCTGCTTTTGGGAACGAACGACGGGAGTCAGGCCGCGGCAACGTTCCGGGCTGCTCCGAGTGCTACGCGAAGGCGCGCGACTCAGCAGCTACAGCGACAGCAACAGCCCGCGGTGCGGCACAGATCGACTGCGCGGCGTTGGGTGAGCAACGGCTCGAGGCGGGCTAGCACGTCGGCAAGCTTACCGAATGACGGGGAACGATCAAATCAGTGGCGCTCGCCGGCACCGCACGCTTCGGGCGGTGGCGGGCTCAGGACTGCTTGAACCCGTCGAGGTTGACGGTCACTCCGTAGCTGATGCCCTCGATGATGACGTCGGAGCCGCGCGCCCCCTCGGTCTTCGGTGCCACTCCGAACGGAAGCCGCTGGTTGGGCACCCTGGCGGTGAAGGCGCGCAGCACCGCGTCCCGCTTGTCGTCCGGCACGGCCTGGTCCGCGGTGTCCGGCCCGGTGAGAATGCCCGTCGGCGCGATCACCAGCGTCGCTTCATCGTCCGGGGCGATGGAAAGGTCCACCGAGACGCTGACCCGGTGCTCGAAGTCGGCCGAGTGCGGGGTGCCGCTGAACACCAGGCCGTGGCTGTCGGAGATACCCGACGCGGTGACGCCGCCGGTGGCGGTGTTGGTTTCCTTCGGCGGCGCCTCGACCATCAAATCGCTGATGCCCAGGTACCGGCCCAGGTGCGTCGAGCCGATGATGATCCGACTCTCCAGCTTGCCGACCGGCAGTTTCGCGTCGGGCCCGATCAGCCAGGACGAGTGGGTCAGGTCGACGGAGTACATCGTGGCTTCCAGCGTGGCCTTACCGACCGTCGCGTGGTCGACGGCGTTGGCCTTGATCTCCACCTGGTTGTAGCGGTCGCGCATCGCCTGGGGGAGGAACGGGAAGGCCACGATGGCGACGAACGGGTCCGACCTCAGGTTGGCCGCCTTGCGGACGCTGCACGAGAGCCGGTATTCGGCATAGATGCTGCTTCCGTAATCGACGGCCACGGTGCCGAGTGCGACCACGGCGATCGCGGCCGCCACGGCCGCCACCCCGATCAGGACCTTGCGCACCCGCACATTGTGGCGTAACCCGGCGCCCGCTGTGCGGCGGACCGCCACGGTGGCGGGGCTCACAGTGCCATCGTCAGCACGCAATAATGGCAGGTGGCAAGTTATCGTTAGATGACCTGGCAACTAACGCGTCGTTGCGTTGCGAATTGTGAAGA
This sequence comes from Mycobacterium sp. E2497, assembly GCF_001668695.1. Classification (NCBI taxonomy): domain Bacteria; kingdom Bacillati; phylum Actinomycetota; class Actinomycetes; order Mycobacteriales; family Mycobacteriaceae; genus Mycobacterium; species Mycobacterium sp. E2497. Next base: position 70,731 of record NZ_LZKD01000019.1, on the reverse strand, counting down.
TGCCGTTCCCCCGAGCTGGAGGGGCTAGTTGGAGCTATTACTGCTGACTTCCGAGCTGCATCCCGACCCGGTCCTGCCGTCGCTATCGCTGCTTCCCCACACCGTCCGGACGGCGCCGGCGGAGCCGTCGTCCTTGCTCGAGGCGGGGACGGCGGACGCGGTACTGGTCGACGCACGCACCGACCTGTCGTCGGCGCGCGGCCTCTGCCGACTGTTGAGCACCGCGGGACGGTCGGTCCCCGTCCTGGCTGTGGTCAGCGAAGGCGGCCTGGTGGCGGTCAGTGCCGACTGGGGGCTGGACGAGATCCTGCTGCCCAGCACCGGGCCCGCCGAGATCGACGCCAGACTGCGGTTGGTGGTCGGTCGTCGCGGCGGGCTCGCCGACCAGGAGAGCGCCGGCAAAGTCAGCCTGGGCGAGCTGGTGATCGACGAGGGCACCTACACGGCCAGACTGCGGGGCCGCCCGCTCGACCTGACCTACAAAGAGTTCGAGTTGCTGAAGTATCTGGCCCAACACGCCGGCCGCGTCTTCACCCGCGCTCAGCTGCTCCACGAGGTGTGGGGATACGACTTCTTCGGCGGCACGCGCACGGTCGACGTGCACGTGCGTCGGCTGCGCGCCAAACTCGGCCCCGAATACGAGGCGTTGATCGGCACCGTCCGCAACGTCGGATACAAGGCCGTCCGGCCGGCACGCGGGCGCACGCCGATCGCGGACCCCGCTGAGGATGAGGACGCCGAGGGCGCCGACGACGTCGAGCCCGGTTCCGAGGGCCTGCGAGAGCCTCTGGGCGACGCCCTGCGCAGTCAGTGACCGCGCCGGCCTGGCGCTCGACGCTGACCGCGGACGAGCAGCGGCAAGTGCGTGAACTGGTCACGGCGGCCACGGCATTCGACGGGGTGGCCCCGGTCGGAGAGCAAGTGCTGCGCGAGCTCGCGCACGACCGCACCGGGCATCTGCTCATCACCGAGACCGACGGGGTCGTCGGCTACCTCAACCTCACGCGCGACGCCGACGCCGGAATGGCCGAACTGGTGGTGCACCCCCGGGTCCGGCGGCATGGACTCGGGACCGCGCTGGTGCGCTCGGCGTTGGCGGAGACCGCGGGGCGCAACCGGTTCTGGGCACACGGCACCCTCGAGTCGGCCAGGGCGACGGCCTCCGCGATGGGTCTGGTTCCCGTGCGTGAACTGCTGCAGATGCGACGGTCGTTGCGCGACATCCACGGCTTGGTGCGCCCCATGCCCGGCGTGCGGATCCGCACCTACGCGGGCACCACCGATGACGCGGAGCTGTTGCGCGTGAACAACACTGCCTTCGCCAGCCATCCCGAACAGGGCGGCTGGACCGAGGTCCAGCTGGCCGAGCGGCGCAATGAACCGTGGTTCGACCCGGCCGGTCTGTTCCTGGCGTTCGACGACTCCGACACCGGTCAGAGGGGCAAGCTGCTGGGCTTCCACTGGACCAAGGTGCATCTCGATCAGCCCGGCCTGGGGGAGGTGTATGTCGTCGGCGTCGACCCGTCGGCGCAGGGCCGCGGGATGGGGCAGACCTTGACGGCCGTCGGGATCGAGTCGTTGGCGCGGCGGCTGGCCGGCTCCGCCGACCCGACCGTGCTGCTCTATGTGGAGTCGGACAACGTCGCCGCCGTGCGCACCTACCAGCGCTTGGGCTTCAGCACCTACAGCGTGGACACCGCCTACGCCGTCGCTCCCGAGTGACCGAACACGCGGGCGGCGGGTCCGATACCCCCGGCCGTTCACCTGCGCTTGCTACTCAACGGGTGCCGCGGGCCGCGTCGGAGCATATTTTCGCCGTGACCCGGCAACTTCTTGTGAGATGGCCGGCGGCGCACACGCGGGTCCGAATGGTCAGGGAGCGGGAGCGGTGAGGCTCGACAGGGGAGGCAGGGCGCTGGCGGCGCTGGGGGTGGTGACTCTCGCGGCGGTCGCCATGACGGCTTGTGGCAGCGATCAGAACCGGCGCGGCGCATCGCCGGCGGCCGTTTCCGGGCCGACGGGTACGGCGGGATGTAGCGGTAAGAACAAGCTCACGGCGGAAGGATCGACGGCCCAACAAAACGCCATGGCGCTGTTCAACCAGGTCTGGGGGGAGTACTGCCCGGGCAAGAGCGTGGCATACAACCCGACTGGTTCCGGCGCCGGGCGTGAGCAGTTCATCGCCGGCCATGTCGACTTCGCCGGGGCCGACTCCCCGCTGGCCGCGGACCAGATCGGTCCGGCCGCCGCGCGCTGCGACGGCAACCCGGCGTGGGACTTGCCGCTGGTGTTCGGGCCGATCGCCTTGGTCTACAACCTGGCCGGAGTCCCCGCGCTGGTGGTGAGCAGCGATGCGTTGGCCAAGATCTTCAGCGGACGGATCACGGCCTGGAACGACCCGATCCTGGCGGCGCTCAATCCCGGGGTGGTGCTGCCCGACACCAGGATCACGCCGATCTACCGTACGGATTCGTCGGGGACCACCGACAATCTGCAGAAGTATCTGACGGCCGCCGCACCGCAGAGCTGGACCAAAGGCGTGGGCACCGAGTTCCAGGGCGGGGTCGGCGAAGGCGCCACGAAGTCGGCCGGGGTCGTCCAGGTGGTGCGGGCCACCTCCGGAGCCATCGGATACGTCGAGAAGGGGTTCGCCGACCAGGGCGCCGTCCCCTACGCCCGAATCGCCAACAACAAGGGCGTCGTCGTCCCGCTCACCAACGACACGGCGGCCAACGCCGTGAAGGCGGCGAATTTCCTGGCCGACGGCAACGACCTGGTGCTCGACCTCAACTCCATGTACAGCTCCCAGGAGCCGGGCGCCTACCCGCTGGTGCTGGCGACGTACGAGATCGTGTGTTCGAAAGGCTCCGACCCCGACACCTCCAGAGCGATCAAGTCGTTCCTCACGGTGGCCGCCGGCAGCGGGCAGACCGATCTTCCCTCGGCCGGCTATGTGCCGCTGCCCGATAAGGTCAAAGTGCGGCTGGCCGCCGCGATCGATGCGCTGCAGTAACCAGGCTGGCCCGGACTCAAGGAGCGGCAGAATCGTGCCGGGATCACGGTGACCACGCCGAACCCCTTCGACGCCGGTTCGGGCGTGACCGTCGCCGTGCCGTTTCCGGAGGCGCCGCTGATACCGATCAGCCCGTGGGGAGACGGGCGTCCGCAGGTCGGGGATCGTGCTTTCCGTTGGCTCGCCAAGGGCTCCGGCGTCTTGATCGTGGTCGTGATCGCGGCGATCGGCGGATTCCTGTTGCTGCGCGCGATACCGGCCTTGCAACGCGACCGGGAGAACTTCCTCAGCTACGGCGGCAACTGGGTCACCACCGACACGTCGGCGATGCACTTCGGCATCTCCGATTTGCTGAAGGTCACGCTGTTCGTGTCGGCGTTCGCGTTGATCCTGGCTATGCCCGTCGCGCTGGGCGTCGCCATCTTCATCACGCAGTACTCGCCGCGGCGCGCCGCGGGCCCGTTGGCCTACGCCGTTGACCTGCTGGCCGGAGTGCCCTCGATCGTCTACGGCGCGTGGGGCCTATACGTGCTGGCACCGCAGCTGCGGCCGTTGGCCACCTGGCTGAACCGCTCCCTGGGCTGGTGCTTCCTGTTCGCCGACGGGGACGCGTCGGTCGCCGGTGGCGGCACCGTTTTCACGGGCGGCGTGGTCCTGGCGGTGATGATCCTGCCGATCATCACCGCGGTCACCCGCGAGGTGTTCATCCAGACGCCGCAGGAGCAGGTCGAGGCGGCGCTGGCGCTCGGCGCCACCCGCTGGGAGGTGGTCAAGACCATCGTGCTGCCCTTCGGTTGGTCGGGATACATCAGCGCGGCCGTCCTGGGGCTCGGTCGCGCCTTGGGGGAGACGGTCGCGTTGCTGATCATCTTGCGGGGAACCCAGGCGGCCTTTGGTTGGTCGCTGTTCGACGGCGGCTCCACCGTCGCCACCAAAATCGCGGGGGCGGCTGCCCAATTCAACGACCAGTACAAGGCCGGCGCGTACATCGCCGCGGGGCTGGCGCTCTTCGTGCTCACCTTCGTGGTCGACGCACTGGCCCGTGGCGCCGCCGCCGGACTCAGATGGGGCGGCCGATGACCTCGATGCTGGACCGCCCGCTCAAGCCGCGCACGTTCTCCCGGCCGAGCCGGCGCCGCCGGGTCACTGATCGCCTTGCCTTGGCGCTGGTTTCGCTGTCGATGGCGATCGCGGTGACGCCCTTGCTGTTGGTGTTGCACTCGGTGATCGCCAAGGGCTTCGCGGCCGTCGCGTCGACCGCTTGGTGGACGCACTCGCAGGCGGGGATGACCGCCTTCGTGGCCGGCGGTGGCGCGTATCACGCGATCGTGGGCACGGTGTTGCAGGGATCGGTATGCGCGCTGATCGCCATCCCGATCGGCCTGATGCTCGGCATCTATCTCGCCGAATACGGGGGCGGTACCCCGCTGGGCAGGCTGGCCACGTTCATGGTGGACATCCTCAGTGGGGTGCCCTCAATCGTGGCGGCCCTGTTCGTCTACGCGCTGTTCGTGGCGACGCTGGGTCTTCCACGCTCGGAGCTCGCGGTGTCCCTCGCGCTGGTCCTGTTGATGCTTCCGGTGATCGTGCGAGCCACCGAGGAGATGCTGCGGATCGTCCCGCTGGATCTTCGTGAGGCGAGTTACGCGCTGGGCATCACGAAGTGGAAGACGATCGTCAGCGTCGTGCTCCCCACCGGGATCTCCGGCATCATCACCGGCATCATGCTGGCGGTGGCCAGGGTGATGGGCGAGACGGCGCCGCTGCTGGTCCTCGTCGGCTATGCGCAGTCGATGAACTTCGACATCTTCAGCGGGTTCATGGGAACGCTACCTGGCATGATGTACAACCAGACCAGTGCCGGTGCCGGCGTCAACCCCGTCCCCACGGATCGGTTGTGGGGTGCCGCCCTAACCCTCATCCTGGTGATCGCCACCATCAACATCGGGGCCCGAGTACTAGCGAAATTCGCTGGCGCCAACAAGTCATAGGCAGGAGCACTAAGTGGCCAAGCGGTTGGACCTCAAAGCCGTCAACATCTACTACGGTTCGTTTCACGCGGTGGCGGATGTGACGCTGTCGATCCTCCCCCGCAGTGTGACGGCGTTCATCGGCCCGTCGGGTTGTGGCAAGACGACGGTGCTGCGCACGCTGAACAGGATGCATGAGGTGGTGCCCGGCGGCCGGGTGGAGGGCAGCGTGCTCCTCGACGACGAGGACATCTACGGTGCGGGGGTGGACCCGGTCGGGGTGCGCCGGGCGATCGGGATGGTGTTCCAGCGTCCGAACCCGTTCCCCGCCATGTCGATTCGCGACAACGTGGTAGCCGGTTTGAAGCTGCAGGGCGTGCGCAATCGCAAGGTGCTCGACGAGACGGCCGAATACTCGCTGCGCGGCGCCAACCTGTGGGACGAGGTCAAAGACCGGATGGACAGGCCCGGCGGTGGCCTGTCCGGGGGCCAGCAGCAGCGCCTGTGCATCGCGCGGGCGATCGCCGTGCAACCCGACGTGCTGCTGATGGACGAGCCGTGCTCCGCGCTGGACCCAATCTCGACGATGGCCATCGAGGAGCTGATCAGCGAGCTCAAGCAGGACTACACCATCGTCATCGTCACCCACAACATGCAGCAGGCGGCCCGGGTCAGCGACTACACGGCCTTCTTCAACCTGGAAGCCGTCGGAAAGCCGGGGCGGTTGGTCGAGGTCGACGACACGGAGAAGATCTTCTCCAACCCCAGCCAGAAGGCGACCGAGGACTACATCTCCGGCCGCTTCGGCTAGCCGAACGTGCCTTTGCTCACTGCGAGGCGGGGTTGGCTTCCTCGTCGGGCAGTTTGCCGGTCGCCTGGAAGATGACCCGCTTCGCCACTTCGACGGCGTGGTCGGCGAATCGCTCGTAGAACCGGCCCAGCAGCGTCACGTCGACGGCGGCCGCCACACCGTACTTCCATTCGCGGTCCATCAGCACCGAGAACAGGTGGCGGTGCAGGTCGTCCATCGCGTCGTCCTCTTCGCGGATCCGGGCGGCTTTCTCCGGGTCGCGCGACATCACCACCTCTTGCGCGCTGTTGCCCAATTCGACTGCGACTCTGCCCATTTCGGCGAAGTAGCCGTTGACTTCCTCTGGCAGCGCGTGTTGGGGGTGCCGGCGGCGGGCGATCTTCGCGACGTGCAGGGCCAGCGCTCCCATCCGGTCGATGTCGGCCACCATCTGAATGGCGCTCACGATCGACCTCAGATCACCGGCGACCGGCGCTTGCAACGCCAGCAGCACGAACGCGCTTTCTTCGGCCTGGGCGCTCAGCGTGGCGATCTTCTCGTGATCGGAGATCACCTGTTCAGCCAGCACCAGATCCGCTTGCAGCAAGGCCTGGGTGGCCCGCTCCATGGCGATGCCCGCCAGCCCGCACATCTCGCCGAGCCGCTCGGACAACTCCGAGAGCTGCTCATGGTAGGCGGTCCGCATATCGTCAAGCCTACGTTCTCGGCGCCGGAAAAGGGCGGCGCAGCGGCACCAAATGCGGTTATTCGCAGGTGGTGTCGGCGGCGTTGGTGACGGTCAGGTCTTCGGGCAGCTTGGCCGGGGTGCTGCCGGAGCCGCGTTCGATCTGCAAGCTGATCGACGAGCCGCTCGGTTGGGGTGTGGCGACCGTCTTGAAGTCGGGACCGAGCACCACCTGAACGACCTGTCCATATCCGGAGACCCGCTGGATTTTCGCATTGGCGAACGACGAGGCCACGGTCGCCGCGGCCTGCTCGTTGCCGGGCGAGAACAACACCGTCGTCGTGTTCACCGCACTCGGATAGTCGTCCGGCGTCATCACGTTGAAGCCGTCCCGCTTGAGCTGGCTGGTGGCGGTGGCCGCGAGGCCGCTTTGCGTCGTGGCGTTGGACACCCGCACCGTGACGTCGCCCGGCGCGGTGGTGGTGACCTGCTCGTGTCGAGCCTCGGGAGCCGGCGCGGGGGCCGGCGCCTGCTTGGTGGCGGGCGCCTTGGCCTGCGCCGATTTGTCGTCGGAGGGCCCGAGATTCTTTGCGTTCTGGTCGTTTTCCTCGGGTAGCGGATCGTCGTTGATGATGGCGTCGAACAGCGCCCGCATATCGCTCATCCGCGGCGGCTCGTCGCCGTTCTGGTCGGTGATGCCGGTCGGCACCGTCACGAACGTGACGTGTCCGGCCGCCATCCCCTGCAGCGACTGTCCGAGTTGGATCAGGTCCTTGGACTGCACGTTGTCGACGACGGTGTCGCTGATGAACATGTTGACGACGTTGTTGAGCTTGTTGAGGTCGAGCAACGTGTCCTCGGAGATCAACGACCGCAGCAGCGACGACAAGAACAGCTGCTGGCGTTTGATGCGGCCGTAGTCCCCGTTCGTTTCGGTGGTGACCTGCCGGGCTCGCACATAGTTCAGCGCGGTCGGGCCGTCCAGCACCTGACGGCCGCCGTGTTCGAGGACCGTGCCCAGCTCGTAGTCGTGCAGCGCGGTTTTCGAGCAGACCTCGACACCGCCCAGGGCGTCGACCATCTTGGCGAACCCGGCGAAGTCGACGGCGATGAAGCGGTTGATGCTCAGACCGGACAGCTTCTGGATTTCCTTCACCAGACATTTCGGGCCGCCAAAGGCGAACGCCGAGTTCAGCTTGGTCTCGGTGTAGACCATCTTCGGACCCCAGGTCTTGTTCTTCTCGTCGTAGAGGGGCCCGTACTTACCCGTGTTCGGGTTCCACGCCTCGCATTGCATCGGGGTGATCGCCAGGTCGCGCGGGAACGACACCGCCACCACGCGCTTGCGGTTGGCGGGAATGTTGACCAGCATCACGGTGTCGGAACGGGCGCCGTCGGCGTCGTCGGTGCTTCCGGCGCCCATGTTGGCGTTGTCCCCGGCGCGCGAATCGAGGCCGACGATCAAGAAGTCTTCGTCCCCGTACTGTCCGTTGCGGTCGCGGATGTCGTCCGATTGCGGGTCGAGCGCGCTGATGGTGTTGAGCCGGGCGTTCTTCGACGTGCTCCATTGCCACGCGCCGCCGGTCATGGCGATGGCGAGCACGGCGAGCAGGGCCGCGACCGACCGCCCGGCCAGCAGCATCGGCCGGCGCCGGTGCCGCGCGTTGCGCTCGTCAGCGCCGGTAGCCCCGTCGGATGCGGACCCGCCGCCGTTTTGGTGGTCGTTGGCCCCGAGGTCGGGGAGCTCCGTGACCAGATCGAGTGAGTAGGCCAGGTCCTCGATCACCTGGGTTTCCCTCAGCTCGACCGGCAGCTCCGAGTCGGCCTCGGCGGATTCGACCTCCGGCTCCGCACGGCGGTGAGTGGACCGGCCCGTCGATGGGGCACCGAGTTTCGCGATCAGATCGGCGACGCTGACGCCGCCACCCGTGTGGCATCCGGATCCCTCATCACCGGCCGCTCGAGGCTCGACGCGCTCGACGGGTTCGATGGTGATGTCGGGCTGCCACAAATGAAGGCTGTAGTCGGACGGCGGCTCCGAGAACCGTTCCCACGGGGCGGCGCCCAGCGCCGTGCGCCGAGTGTCGGGAGTGGCGTCGCCCTCGGCGTCACTCATGTCCTACCGGCCTCCGAAGCTCTGATGCGGATCTCAGCCCGTCCGTGCGCGGTGACGTCCCAGTGCCTGACGTTGTCAGCGCTGCGGCTCGTGCCACCCGGGGGTCGCACCCCTTTGTCGCGCCCAGGCGGCGGCGCGTTACCGACCCGCCCCAGGAACGCGCACTGCGGCAAGGTCCACATCGTACTGAGTTATCGGCCCGGATGCGATTTCGAGCGGTCGGTCAGCCGCCGGAGTGCATCACGTCGGCGCCGGCCGGAACGGTGCAGTCGTCGGGGTCGGTCAGCCAGCCTTCGGGCAGCGACACCCGTGCCGGGGAGCCCTGTCGGCCGCGTGGGCCGCTGGCCGCGTCCGGGAAGGGGACCGTGCCGTCCAATTGGCTTAGCAGCGAATCGAGTTCGCGCAGCGTCTTGACCATCGCCAGCGCCCGGCGCAACTCGGATCCGGCCGGAAAACCGTGCAGGTACCAGCCGATGTGCTTGCGGATGTCGCGCATGCCTTTGTCCTCGCCGAAGTGCGCGGCCAGCAACTGGCCGTGCCGGCGGACGATGTCGGCGACCTCGCCCAGCGTGGGCGGGGTGGGGGCCGGGCTGTCGGTGAACGCTGCCGAGAGTTCGGCGAAAAGCCAGGGCCGGCCCAGGCAGCCGCGGCCGATCACAACGCCGTCGCATCCGGTGGTGGCCATCATCGTCAGGGCGTCGCTGGCGTCGTAGATATCGCCGTTGCCCAGCACCGGGATCGTCCGCACGTGCTGCTTGAGCAGGGCGATCTGCTCCCAATCGGCGGTGCCGGAGTAGCGCTGCGCCGCCGTGCGGGCGTGCAGCGCGACCGCGGCGGCGCCTTCGGCTTCGGCGATGCGGCCGGCGTCGAGGTGCGTGTGGTGCTCGTCGTCGATGCCGACGCGGAACTTGACGGTCACCGGAATTCCGGAGCCTTCGGTCGCGCGCACGGCCGCCGCCACGATCTGGCCGAACAGTCGTCGCTTGTACGGCAGCGCCGCCCCGCCGCCGCGCTTGGTGACCTTGGGCACCGGGCACCCGAAGTTCATGTCGATGTGGTCGGCCAGGCCCTCATCGGCGATCAACTTGGCGGCCGCGTACGTGGTCGCCGGATCGACGGTGTAGAGCTGCAGCGAGCGCGGTGACTCGTCCGGCGCGAACGTCGTCATGTGCATGGTGACCGGGTGGCGTTCGACGAGCGCGCGCGCCGTCACCATCTCACAGACGTACAGCCCGCTGACCGTGCCGACCTTGGATTGCTCCAGCTCACGGCACAGCGTGCGGAATGCAACGTTGGTTACGCCTGCCATCGGGGCCAGCACCACCGGGCTGGCGAGCGTGATCGGACCGATGCGCAAGGCCGCTACCGGCGGCTCATAGCCAGTTTGCCGGCGGTCTGGTGCAGCTCGAATGCGGTGGTCCGCTTGCCGGTGCGGGCCTCCCGATCGAGCTGGCGCTGCTTGGATATCTCGAACTTGTCGCAGGCCTGCTCGAGTTCCTTGATCAGCAGTGCGAGGTCGTCACGCATCGCCGCCGCCTCACCGGTGAAGTCCTCGCGCTCGAAGATGCGCCACTTCTTCAGCACCGGCATGACCACGTCTTCGAGGTGGATGCGGGGGTCATAGACCCCCCCGACGGCGATGAACACGGCCTTACGCCGGAACTCCGGGACCTGATAGCCAGGCATCTGGAAATTGCGCAGCACCTTGTGTAGCTCTTTCATCGCCTGATTAGGTGCAATCTCAAACCCGGCCTCGCTGACATCGCGGTAGAAGATCATGTGCAGGTTCTCGTCGGCCGAGATCTTGGCCAGCAGCTGGTCGGCGACAGTCTCGTTGCAGGCCTTGCCCGTGTTGCGGTGCGAGATCCGGGTGGCCAGCTCCTGGAACGTTACGTAGATGACAGAGTCGAACAGGCTCTCGGCGAACAGATCGGCCCGCACCTGTTGGTTCTGGCCCGGGCTGAAGCCCCGATTGACCACCTCGATTCGCAGCTTCTCCAGCTCGACCGGGTCGACCGCGCGGGTCACGACCAGGTAGTCGCGCAACGCGATCCCGTGTCGGTTCTCCTCGGCGGTCCACCGGTTGACCCACTGGCCCCAGGCGCCGTCCAGGCCGAAGTTCATCGCAATCTCGCGGTGGTATGACGGCAGGTTGTCTTCTGTCATCAGGTTCTGCACCATCGCCACCTGGGCGAGGTCGGAGAGCTTGCTCTCCTCGGGATGCCAGTCCTGCCCGCCCAGCGCGTAGAAGTTCTTGCCGTCCGACCACGGGATGTAGTCGTGCGGGTTCCAGTCCTTGTGCATGCTCTCGTGCCGGTTGAGGCACTTCTCGACCACCGGTTCGAGCTCATGTAGCAGCTGTAGGTTTGTCAGCTCGGCTGACATACGGCCTCCAGTTATCTGTGTCGACGGGTAGCAGTCAATATATCTGTGTACATCAGTAGCATCAAGCTGCCTCGCCGCGCGCCGCGCACGGATAAATGCCACCGTTTTTGGGGTTTGCCGCTATGGCGCGCCCGGTAAACAGGTGGTTGGGCTACCCCAGGTCGGGGGCGGGAACGTACGGGGCCGCCGTCACGTAGAGCATGTTGACGCAGTAGTCGATGAACTGTTTGCGCGTCGCGCCGAGCTGTCCGTTCAGGTACGCGGTGAACAGGCTCGACAGCCCGCCGACCAGGCTGGTGGCGATCATCTTCTGCAGCACCGGATCGGCGATCCGGGACAGTTTGCGCTGCAGCAGTTCGATGAAGTTGGGCATCCACTCGGCGCCCGAGCGGGTCAGTATCGGCTCGACCGCCGGCGCCAGCAACAGCACACGCCCGCGGACCGGGTCGTCGACCATCAGCTCGACAAACTTTTCGACGGCGTCCCGCGGGGTATTCGCCGACGTGAGCGTGGTCATGGCGCGCGTGCACACGTCGTCGTAGACCGCGCGCACGAACTCGTCACGGTCCGAAAAGCTTTCGTAGAAGTAGCGTTCGGTCAGCGCGGCCTTGCGGCACACCGCACGCACCGTCAGCGCCGGTCGGATGTCGCCGCCGAGCAATTGCACGCCGGCGGCGATGAGGTTGTCGCGACGGAGGGCGAGGCGATCCTCTAAGGGGACGCCGGTCCAACGGCCCCGTCGTTGACCGGACTGCACATCGCTCCTAAGCTTGAAAATGACAACGCATGTAGTCAGTTTTGCAGATACCTACAGGAATCCAATAGTGACTCAACATACGTCCGGAACCCGCCCGCCGACCAGCGACGCCGCAAGCGGCTGCTCGGCCACCACCGCCGGGACCGATCTGCCGGGCGGCGTGGCCGGCGGCTGCCCGGTCTCGCCGCTGGGCTACGACGCGCCACCGATGCCGCTGGGCCCCGAGTCGCTGACGTGGCGGTATTTCGGGGACTGGCGCGGGATGCTGCAGGGCCCGTGGGCGGGCTCCATGCAGAACATGCATCCGCAGCTCGGCGCGGCCGTCATCGACCACTCGACGTTCTTCCGGGAACGGTGGCAACGCCTGCTGCGCTCCTTGTATCCGATCGGTGGCGTCGTCTTCGACGGTGACCGCGCCCCGGTCACCGGCAGTGAGGTGCGCGACTACCACACCGACATCAAGGGGGTCGACGAACAAGGCCGCCGGTACCACGCGTTGAACCCCGACGTCTTCTATTGGGCCCACGCCACTTTTTTCGTCGGCACCATTCACGTGGCCGAGCGGTTCTGCGGCGGGTTGACCGAAGCGCAGAAACGCCAATTGTTCAACGAACACGTCGACTGGTACCGGATGTACGGGATGAGCATGCGGCCCGTCCCGGCGTCGTGGGAGGAATTCCAGGTCTACTGGGACCACATGTGCCGCAACGTGCTTGAAGACAACTTCGCCGCCCGCGCGGTGCTCGACCTCACCGAGCTGCCGAAACCCCCGTTTGCGCAATGGCTTCCGGACTGGTTGTGGGCCGCCCAGCGGAAACTTCTCGCGCCGTTCTTCGTCTGGGTGACCGTGGGTCTGTACGACCCTCCGGTGCGCGAGTTGATGGGCTACCGGTGGTCGGGACGCGACGAGTGGCTGCATCGCCGCTTCGGCGACGTCGTTCGCGCGGTGTTCGCCTTCGTGCCGAGCCGGTTCCGCAAGCACCCGCGGGCCCGGGCGGGCTTCGACCGCGCCGCCGGGCGTATCCCGGCCGACACGCCGCTGGTGCAGACGCCGGCGCGTAACCTGCCGCCCGTAGACGAGCGCGGCGATCCAAAGCATTACTGCCCGGCGGTCTCCTGAGCCGGCGCGCCCGCGCTACGCGTGGGGGTGGCCGTGCACGTCCTCCAGCCCCGCCTGATGCACGTGCTGATGGCTGTGCTCGGTGCCGTCGGCGTGGTGGTGGGCGTGTTCGTGCTCGACGTGGTCGTGTTCGTGCGCGGTGTGCGCGTGCGCGTGGGTGACGTCACCGTGCTCGTGTTCGTGCGCGTGGGGCGCGTCGTGGGCGTGTTGCTCGGTCATGGGTGCCGCCTCCTTATGTAATAGATGCGCTCTGCTGATCGCCGACGGCCTTCAGCCCGCCATCCCTGCGGTGATGACCTGGCACGCCCGGGCCCGCGTGTTCGGCGTTGAAAACCGCGTCGATGACGAGCTGGCGAATGTGGTCGTTTTCCAGGCTGTAGAAGATCGTGGTCCCGTCCCGGCGGGTGCGGACCAGGCGCGCCATCCGCAGCTTCGCCAGGTGCTGGGAGACCGACGGCGCCGGCTTGCCCACGTGCTCGGCGAGTTCGTTGACCGACATCTCCCGGTCGGTCAGCGACCACAGCACCTGCACCCGGGTGGCGTCGGCCAGCATCCGGAACACCTCGACCACCAGGCTCACCTGATGATCCGGCAGCCGGGCTGCGCTATTACCTGCATGCATACGCAAACAATATTCAAGGGGCGCGCCGCTGCCAACGGATGCGGTCAGGGCGAGGGGACGACCGTAGACCGCGGCTCGCCGCCGTTGCGTTCGTTCCAGAACCGATAGACCTCCACCGCGTCGTCGCGGGGTTGGTAACGCATGGGCAGGCGCCGCTGGTCCCAGGCCTTCGCGAACTCGTCGTAGAAGGTGGACACCTCGAAGTACTTGCGGTCGTCGAGGTAATACCGCTCGTAGGCCTCGCGGGTGATCAGAAAGATCACTTCCCGGGGGGAGCAGTAGTACAGCGATCCCAGGCACATCGGACACGGGTGCGCCATCACGTAGATCGTGGCGTCGACGAGGTGCTCGGTGCCCAGCTTCATGCACGCCTCACGGATCGCCAGGATCTCGGCATGCGCGGTCGGGTCGTTCGTCTGGGCCACCCGGTTGGCGCTCTCGGCGAGAATCTCACCGTCGTTGACGATCACCGTCGCAAACGGGCGACCGCCCTCCGCGACGTTTCGGCGGGCCAGCTCGATCGTCCGCTGGGCGAAGTCGGTCACAGCTCGCAGGGTAGTCGCGCCAGGGTGCGGAATCGGCGCTGTGATACTGACTAGATCGTCTATTCAATTTGTGATCGGGATGAGGGAGAGCACCATGGCGCGCACCGATCGCGATCGCTGGGATCTGGGGACCAGCGTGGGGGCGACGGCGACCATGGTCGCCGCCCAGCGGGCCCTGTCGTCGGACGCGAAGTTGATCGACGACCCGTACGCGGCCCCGCTGGTGCGCGCCGTCGGAATCGACGTCTACGTCCGGCTGGTCAACGGCGACATCCCCGCCGGCAGGGCTTCCGAGTTCGACCCGCACCGGATGGCGCGAGGGATGGCCTGCCGCACAAGGTTTTACGATGACTTCTTCCTGGAAGCGACGCGCAATGGCATCTCGCAGGCCGTGATCCTCGCGTCGGGGCTGGACGCGCGCGCCTACCGCCTGCCGTGGCCGGCGGGCACCGTCGTCTACGAGGTGGACATGCCGGAGGTGATCGAGTTCAAGACCCTGACCCTCGAGGATCTGGGCGCCGAGCCGACCGCCGAGCGGCGCGCCGTCGCCATCGACCTGCGCGACGACTGGGCCGCGGCGCTCCGTAAGGCCGGCTTCGATCCGCGGGCGCCCTCGGTGTGGAGCGCCGAGGGACTGTTGGTGTACCTGCCGGAGGAGGCCCAGGACGCGCTGTTCGACAACATCACCACGCTGAGCGCCCCGGGCAGCCGGCTGGCCTTCGACTTCGTGCCGGACACCGCCGTCTTCGCCGACCCGCGGTGGCGGGCGCACCACGACCGGATGAGCGAGCTCGGGTTCGAGGTCGACTTCAACGACCTCGTCTACCACGGCGAGCGCAGCCACATCGTCGACCACCTCAGCCAGCGGGGCTGGCGAACGTCGTCGCAAACCGTCGCGGAACTGCATGCCGCCAACGGCTTCGCCTACGCCGACGACGAGGTGGCCCAGGCATTCGCCGATGTGACCTACAGCAGCGCGGTGCTCGGGTGATGAGCGCCGCTCTGCCGAGGCCAACACGCGTCGGTGCCCCCACTAGGACTCGAACCTAGGACCTGCGGATTAAAAGTCCGTAGCTCTACCAACTGAGCTATAGGGGCTGCGGACATTCAGGATACTTGGGCCCAAAGCGCGGCTCGTTTGAGGATTGGGCCCGCGGTGACCTAAGCTGACGTGGCTCCTAACGAAACCTCGTTGCGAGTACCCCGGAGTGATTCGGTTCTGGCCCCCATCGTCTAGTGGCCTAGGACGCCGCCCTTTCACGGCGGTAGCACGGGTTCGAATCCCGTTGGGGGTACGCGACGCGGTGACGCGGAGCAGCAGCAAGGCCCTGTGGCGCAGTTGGTTAGCGCGCCGCCCTGTCACGGCGGAGGTCGCGGGTTCGAGTCCCGTCAGGGTCGCCGATTCGGCGAGGCACTTCATGCCTTCCGGCCAGGTAGCTCAGTCGGTACGAGCGTCCGCCTGAAAAGCGGAAGGTCGGCGGTTCGATCCCGCCCCTGGCCACCGTGAAAGAACGCACGGCGCGGCGGACGGCGCCCTATGTCTCGCCGCAACCCGGGATCTGGTCAGACTCGCGGGGGCCAGGGTCGAGCTCGGCAGCGCGACGATTGACCGTCACTGGATGCTCGTGCCCATTTCGTGCCCTCGCGAGGGGTGGCCGCCGCGACAGGGGAGTCGTTCGTCGCCGGCACGCCTCTCGGCTGAGTGGCTACCGGCTTGCGCAGGGGTTCACCGCCGCCGTTGGCTGGTCGCCGGGGCGACCGAGCATGGTGTCGATGATCTGCTCGATCTCGAAGGGCGTGGGAACGGTTCGCACCAGCAGCGCGTGCTGGAGGATCAGAGCCGGTCCCGTTTGTACGGCGAGGGCCGTTACCGAAGCGGGGTCAACCTCACCGGAACAGATGCCGGCAAGGATGATGTTCTCGAGGACGGCCGTACTGCGTGCCAGGACCGAATCGACGTATAGGGACCGTATTTCGGCGTCGTGGAAGAGACCTACGATGACGATCGATTCCGGGTAAGGCGTGTTGCCGACGAGAACCTCGGCCAACGAGCTCAGGGTCGCAAACAAATTCTGCCGCGACGACCCCAAGCGCTGGCCGGTTGGCATCAACGGAACCAGCGACTTCAAAGCGGCCAGTATCAAGTCTCGTTTTCCGGGCCACCGGCGATACAGTGAGGCCTTGCCGCAGCCTGCCCGAGCGGCGACCTTCTCCATGGTGAATCGGTGGTAGCCCGCCGTTTTCAGTTCGGTCAATGTCGCGTCGTACACGGCTCGTTCGAGTTCGCTCGCCCGACGGCGACTTGTCACCGCCGGTCGTCCGGTCGTCACTTACGGCTCGGATTGGCTGAATCGGACCGCTTCGCGCGTGATTCGCGAGCCTGACGCGTGCGCAATCATGCCCTTTGCGCCACGGGCTCTTTGCGCAGCGGTTGCGGCCATGGTTGGGGACGAGGCCGCGGGCGGACGCGGGCTGGCCACCAGAACCAGCGGCCCAATAGCGCTGCGAGGGAGGGCGTCATCAACGAGCGCACGACCAGGGTGTCGAAGAGCAGGCCCAGACCGATTGTGGTTCCGACTTGGCCGATCACGATCAGTTTGCTCACCGCCATCGACATCATGGTGAAGGCGAACACCAGGCCGGCGGAGGTGACCACCGAACCGGTGCCGACCATAGCGCGAATGATGCCGCTGTTCAGACCGGCGTGGATCTCCTCTTTCATCCGCGAAACGAGCAACAGGTTGTAGTCCGATCCCACCGCCAGCAAGATGATGACCGACATCGGCAGCACCATCCAGTGCAGCGGAATCCCGATGATGTGTTGCCAGAGCAGTACTGAGAGTCCGAAGGAGGCGGACAGGCTGAGCACCACGGTTCCCACGATGACTGCCGCGGCCGCCACGGCCCGCGTGAGTACCACCATGATGACAAAGATCAAGATGAGTGCGGCGACCGCGACGATCAGTAGGTCATAGTCAGCGCCTTGCTGCATGTCGGTGTACATGGCCGCGCTGCCGCCGAGATAGATCCTCGATCCCTCCAGCGGCGTTCCCTTGATGGCATCTGCGGCTGCGATTTTCAGCGGCCCGGTGCGCGAGGTTCCTTCCTCTGTCAACGGGTCGCCTTGATGAATGATGGTGAAACGTACAGCATGGCCGTCCGGTGACATGAACAACTTGATGCCCCGTTTGAAGTCCGCGTTGTCGAAGGCTTCCGGCGGCAGGTAGAACGAGTCGTCGTTCCTGGCAGCGTCGAACGCTTGGCCCATCGCAGTGGCGTTGTCCTGCAAGGCCATCGTCTGGTCTTGTTGTGCCTTCTGCGCCTGATACTGGTTAAGCATCATTTGCTTCTGGTTTCTCATCGATTCGATCATCGGCGGCATCAGGGCGACCATTTGGGGCATCACCGCGTCGAGGCGCTCGATGTCGGGCACCAGATCGTCGAGGTCGTCACTCATGGTGCTGATGCCGTCGAGGGCGTCGAACACCGAACGCAATGCCCAGCAGGCCGGGATATCGAAGCAATGCCTTTCCCAGTAGAAGTAGCTGCGTATAGGTCGGAAGAAGTCGTCGAAATCGGCCATGTGGTCGCGCAACTCCTGCACATCCGCACTGGTCTTCCTCATTTTGGTGGCCATGCTGTGGGTGATCTGGGCCATTTGCTGGGTGATGCTGAGCATCTGCTCCATCGAGTCGATGTTGACCTGCATGTCGTCGGCCTGTTTGAGGGTGTTCTTCAAAACGGTCTGTTGGTAGTCGTTGTTCATCACCTGGCCGGTGCTGTTCATGCTGATGTTGTACGGGATCGACGTATGCTGGATCGGCTTGCCGTCCGGGCGCGTTATGGTCAGCACTTGGGCGATGCCATGAACGCGGACAAGCGCTTTGGCGATTTTGTCGATCACCAGGAAGTCGGCGGGGTTGCGCAGATCGTGATTGGATTCGACCATCAAAAGATCAGGATTCATCTTGGCCTGGGAGAAATGGCGATCGGCGGCGGCATAACCCACGTTGGCCGATACGTCAGCGGGCAGATATATGCGGTCGTCGTAGGTGGTGCGGTAGCCGGGTAGCGTCAAAACGCCGACCAGGGACAACAGGATCGCACAGACCAAGATCGCGCCCGGCCACCGCACGGTCGCCGTACCGATGCGGCGCCATCCCCGCGACCGGCTCGAACGTTTCGGCTCCAGCACCTGCCTGAAGCGACTGGTCACCGCGATCAGCGCCGGACCAAGCGTCAAGGCCGCGGCGACCACAATCGCCATACCGATAGACAAGGGGATCCCCATCGTCTGGAAGTAGGGCAGCCGCGTGAAGCGCAGGCAGAAACTCGCGCCGGCGATGGTCAATCCGGAAGCCAGCACGACGTGCGCCGTGCCGTGAAACATGGTGTAGTAGGCGGCTTCTCGATCTTGGCCGGCCTTACGCGCCTCCTGGTATCGCCCAATCAGGAAGATGGCATAGTCGGTGGCCGCGGCGATCGCCAGTGTCACGACCAGATTGGTCGCGAACGTCGTGAGGCCGAAAACCCCGAAATAGCCCAGAAAAGCCACCAGTCCCCGGGCACCGGACAATTCCAGGACCACCATCGCAAGCACGATGCACACCGTGATGAACGATCGATACACCAGCAGCAGCATCCCGATGATGACGGCGAAGGTGAGCAGCTCGATGACCTCCATGCTCTTATCGCCCGTCGCGTTTTGATCTGCGCTCGTCGCTGCCGGGCCGGTCACATAGGCCTTGACCCCCGTAGGCGCAGGCACGCTGGCGATGACATGGCGGACGGCGTCCACAGATTCGTTGGCGAGCGCTTCTCCTTGGTCGCCGCTGATGTAGACCTGGACGTAGGCGGCCTTGCCGTCGACACTTTGCGCACCCGCAGCCGTCAGCGAATCACCCCAGAAATCCTGCACGTGCTGGATGTGCTTGGTGTCGCCCCGCAACTCACGCACCACGCGGTCGTAATACTGGTGCGCGTCGGCGCCCAACGGTTTGTCCCCTTCGAACACGATCATCACCGAACTGCTGGTGTCGTATTCGTGGAACACCTTTCCCACCCGCTTGGTGGCGATCAACGACGGCGCATCGTTGGGAGTCATCGACACCGCACGCATCTTCCCGACCGTTTCCAGTTGCGGAACAACGGTATTGAGGATCACCACGATGGCAATCCAGGCAAGGATGATCGGCACCGCCAGGGCGCGGATCATGCGCGGTATACGGGGGTGGGCCGCGTGACGGGCCGCCGGTATGGGCTGGGTCCGGACCTCGTCCGTAGCCGCGGTCACGCCGACTTCACCAAGCAGAACGTTTCGGCATTGAAACCAGTGACCGATCTTTCGTCCTTGACCTCGCGATCGACGGTGATCCGGCAGGCGATCGACTGACCGTCGCCCTGCGCGAGGAGGTTCGGTGTGGCGGCCGGTGCAGTCGTGCGCAACGTCAACGACCACGGCAGCAATACGTCGGGGGCCCGCTGAGGCTTCCCGTCAAGGTCGAGATAGTTGATCACGGCGGTGGCCGCAGAGCCGAACACCTCATACGTCACGACCTTGGGGGTGAAGCGTTCCGCGGTGTCGGAGCCGTTGGGCGCCACCAGGACGGCATTGGAACCAAAGACTGCGCGCAGATTCATCACAGCGACACCGCCGATCGCAACTGCCACCACGATGAGAAGTGGAAGCCACACGCGCCGCACGAGTCCGAAGATCGCCGTCATCGTGACGCCCAGCGGTCAACGAATGAAGCAGCGTCCGCCCCATGCGTCCCGCCCCGCGCCGAGGACTCAATACCGCGGGGGCGCAGAGGGTTTGCGCACGATTCGTCAGCGTGGGGATAGGCGCACACGTGCGGACCTCTCATTGGCGGGCGGTCACCTCCGGCGACGGCCGATGACGGCGTTGCGGTTCTTTCGACAACCTAACCAGATAAGTGGACAAAGTCAATCCACTTATTCTGCGACGGTCGTCATACCAAGGGTCGCCTGTGAATTGATGCGCAGCTCGTCGCCCAAGATGCGCAGCCGCGATCACAAATGGATAATCCGGGCGTTGTTGAACTACCGCGTCAGGGTTCTAGGCGGCGGCCGATCAGCGCTGCTACGCAACCGCGGATAGGTGGCGATCGATCACCAAATCCGTTGTTGACGAGGGCATACGGTCTTCACGTGGCCATCGTCTCCGAAGGGGTATCAGCCCTTCCCGTCACGATCACTCAGACGCTGGATGCATCGCCGCGTCGAGCTGCTCGTCGTCGAGCGCACCAATCGCCAACGGCTGCTGTCCCCTGCGCCGGCGCATGCCCTCGAGGAGCATGGACACATATCGTCGCCACAGCTCCGGCTCAACATGGGCGGCAAACTCGCCGACCGTCCCCGCCATCAGGCCGAGGAACGGCATGTCGGTGGGTGAGACGTCCGCACGCAGATAGCCGTCGTCCTTGGCCCGTTCAACGAGCTTCGAGACCACGGGGGCCATCCGCAATCGCGAGGCCTCCACCCGGTCTCCGCCGTAGGTCTTGCTGAACACGGCTTCCCGCAGCCCCCGGTCGGTCACGGTAAGTTCACACATCTGCTCAACGAACCACACAAATCCGTGCCAGGAGTTCTTGTCTCGCAGTGCCGACTCCGCAAGCGCGGTGAGCTGGTCGATGCCGTCTTCGAAGATTGCCTCGACCAGGTCTTCTTTCGTCGGAAAACGCCGGTAGACAGTACCTACGCCCACGCCTGCGTGGTGTGCAACTTCGTTGAGGGTCGCCTCAAGTCCCCTGGACGCGAAGAGATCTCGGGCAGCCTCGACCACCCGCTGGCGATTGCGCTGAGCATCCTTGCGCAGCGGGCGGCACGGCCAACCATCCACTGACACGTCACCAGTCTAATCTCCCGGTCCGTCGATCGAATCGGGGTCCGGCCAGCGATAAGGCGCCGCGGTTTGCGCGCCACCGGTGACGGCAGGTGGTTCCATGCGCATTCGCCAGCTAATACACGGCTCGCTCGATCGCCGGTACGATGTCGGTGGTTGCGATGGACCCGCCGCGAACTGGCCCAGCGCCCCGTAGACGACGCCCGTCATGATGCGGTGCCGCCGGCGATGTGTCGCCGAGTTGCGATGAGGGTTTACCCGCCAGAAGAACGATGTTGCTGTCCGAACCTCGAGGGTTCCGCGCGAAACCAGCTGCGCGGTAATCACCTTGCGTTGGATCTCGTTGGTCCCCTCACCGACGATCATCAGTGGCGCATCGCGGAAGTCCCTCGCGAATTGAAGGTTGGTGTAGCAGAGCTGGTGTGCCACTACGAACCATGCGCGGGCTCACCGACCTGCACATCGAATTCACTCCGGCGGACTGACGATCCTTCTTCGCGCCGACGGCTAGCCGAGTACCGGCAGCAATAGCCGCGACGACGAGCGCACCGCGTTCAGGCTCGAGGTGCCGACGCTGGCATGCCGGAAGTTCATGATCGCCGGCGTCGACGGGTCATGGTCGTCACTGGTGAGCGTCAGGCGAATGCGGTGGCCCGCCCGGAACCGGCGAGCATTGGGAACCAGCGGGATTCGGTATTCGACGTCCTCTCCCAGCGGTACCGCTTGCGGGTGGCGGCAGGGCAGCACCGGCGCGCCGGGGCGGCTGGCCGCTTCGTCGACCTCGCGCAGGCTGGCGCGCAACCAGCCCGCGGTCACGGCGGTCGTCTCCCCGTCGGGTGCCACGTCGTGCAGCATCGCCATCCAGGCGGTGTCGATCGCCGTCGCCGAGGCCACCAGCCGCAGCTCGATGTCCCCGACCACATCGACGTCCTGGTCCAGCGGCGCGCTGGTCCACACCAACAGCGACGGCGGGTCGATCTCGCTGGCTTTGATGCGGCCCAAGCCGGAGCCCAGCACCATGAATTCGCGACCGCCGGGCTCGCCCTCGTCGGCCCCCAACGTGCCGTCGGCGCGCAGGGCCAGCTCGCAATGCGGGGTCGTTGACGGCGGCCAGGAGTCGGCGGTTCGCCACTCGTCGGCGCCTGGCAGGAAGTAGCGGATCGGCGGCCCTTCGGTGATTCCAGTGTCGCGGCCCTTGAGCCAATGGTCGTACCAGGCCAGTGCCTCGGTGTGCATGCTCTCCCATGGCCAGGTCAGCCCGAACTCGCCAAGCATGCCCATCCGCACATGTGCGTTGTGCGACAGCCCGTTCCAGGTGGTGAACGTCGAGGGCAGGTGCAAAGGCACGTTCTGCCAATCACACCCCAGGTAGACCGGGATGTCGATTTTGTCGAGTAGCGGCAACAGGTTTCGCTCCTCCCACCACTCGTCGCGCGTCGGGTGCTTGACCGCCGCCTGATGCCACAGCTCGTCCCACGGGTGGGGATCGTGCGGCAGTCTGAGCAGCTGGCGCAGCATGGTGACTGCCGCCTCGCCGTTCATGGTCTCGAATTTCTTGTGCACGCCCGGACTGTTCAGTACGCGTCGCGCCAAACCGATCGGCTTGCTGCGCCACAGTTTGTCGCTGCGCTCGGAGGTCAGGCCCATCATCGCGAGAAACGGGGTGATGAATGACGAACTCAGTAGTCCTTGGTGGTTGGCGCCCTCGTACAGGTCGCTGGTCACGGCAAGGGGAAAGATCGCTTTGAGGTGAGGCGGCCGCTCGACGGCCGCCTCGAGCTGGGTCATCGCGAAGTAGCTGATGCCGATCATGCCGACGTTTCCGTCGCACCACGGCTGGGTCGCGACCCACTCGACGAGGTCGTGTACATCGCGGCGCTCCTGCGCGTCGAAGAAGTCGAAACAGCCCTCGGAGCCGCAGGTGCCGCGTAGGTTCGCGATCACGTGCACGTAGCCGCGCGGCACCCAGAAGTCCGTCCTGCCGGCCTCGATGAACCCCGCGGGTGCGCCCAGGTCCTGCATCTGCCGCGGATACGGCGAGGCGGCCAGCAACGCGGGGAAGCGGCCCTCGGCGTCGGGCCGGTGAACATCGGCCAAAAGCGTTGCGCCGTCGCGCATCCTGATTGCAGTGTTGATGTCGGTGCGTGACGCGTACTGCGCCTCGCTGAGGTTGCGGTATTGCCGGCCCGTCGTCTGGGGGCCATTGAGCGTGGTCACAGTTTCACGCTACGTTGAGATTAGTCTCAACGCAACATGAGACTTCCGGTATGGTGAGACGGTGGCGAAGCCACCGATCACCCCGGGTCCGCGCGACGAGCGCGGCGTGCTGGCGGCGCGCATCCTGGCCGCCGCCCGCGACGAATTCGCCGAGTGCGGCTGGGACGGCACGGCCATGCGCGCGGTCGCCCGGACCGCGGACGTCGACCCGGCCCTCATCTATCACTACTTCGGCTCCAAGGAGGGCCTGCTCGACGCGGCCACCACGCCGCCACAGAAGTGGCTCGACGCGGTGGCGGCGACCTGGGCGACACCCAAGGCCGACTTGGGCCGGCAATTGATCCGGACCGTGCTGGACTCCTGGGCCGATGAGGAGGTGGGTCCGGTCCTGCGGGCGATCGTGCTGACCGCCGCCCATGAAGACAAGACCCGAGCGAAACTGAGGCTGATTGTGGAGCGTGGCCTCATCGGCGGTTCCAGCCTAGGGGCCAACGAGGAGGAACGACTGCGGCGCAGCGGTCTGATCGCCACCCAGCTGATCGGCTTCGCGTTGTTGCGCTACGTCTGGAAGATCGAGCCGATCGCTTCGATGCCCGACGACGAGGTGGTGGCGGCGATGGCCCCGAACCTGCAGCGCTATGTCGAGGGCGACATTGGCTAGCAGATAACGCAAGTCGGCGCGGCCAACCGCGACAATGGCCGGATGCGTGTTTTGCGCCGGGTCCTTACGCCTGTGGCCGTCGCGGGTCTGGTCGCGGCCTGCGGGGCCGGGAGCGCCCAGGCCGGTCCCGATGTCCCGCCGGTGAGCGATGCGGCGCGTGCGGCCGGGTTCGTCGACGTCCGCAGCGTCGTCCCCGACGCCGTCATCGATCTGCGCTACGCGACGACCAACAACTTCACGCGCACGCAGCTGTACCCGTCCGACGCCCGCTGCCTCGTGCATCAATCGATGGCTGCGGGGCTGGCCGCGGCGGCGACCGCGCTGCGTCCGCAGGGGCACCTCCTGGTGTTCTGGGACTGCTACCGGCCGCACGATGTGCAGGTCAAGATGTTCAACGTCGTCCCGAACCCGGCGTGGGTCGCGCGCCCCGGCCAGTATGCGCACAGCCACGAATCGGGACGCTCGGTGGACGTGACGTTCACAACGACGCAGCAGCCGTGCGCGTCCGGCCAGCATGCCGACGGCCTCTGCCTGGCCGACATGGGGACCGACTTCGACGACTTCTCCCCGCGCGCAACCGCTTTCGCAACCCAGGGCGTCAGCGCCGACGCGCAGGCCAATCGTGCGGCGCTACGGAACGCGATGAAGTACGGCGGCCTGGCCCCGTACTCCGGGGAGTGGTGGCATTTCGACGGCCCCGGCGCCGCGGTCGACCGGCCGATCCTCGACGTGCCGGTCGATTAATCTCATATAACGAGACAATAGTTTCAAGATATGAGCGAGTCGGTAGGCTTCGGGCATGACCGACGAACGCGGGCCCACCTACACCCACGGACACCACGAGTCGGTGCTCCGGAGTCACCGGCGACGCACCGCGGAGGATTCCGCGGCATACCTGTTGCCCCACCTGAAGTCCGGCACATCGCTCCTTGACATCGGTTGCGGACCCGGGACGATCACCGCCGACCTCGCCGCCCGCGTCGCACCGGGACCGGTAACCGCCGTCGACCGGTCGGCCGACGTGCTCGGCGTGGCCCGCGCGGAGGCCGAGCAGCGTGGCCTTTCGAACGTCTCGTTCGCCACCGCCGACGTGCATCGGCTCGACTTTCCCGACGGCGCATTCGATGTCGTGCACGCGCACCAGGTGCTCCAGCACGTCGCCGACCCGGTGGGCGCGCTGCGCGAGATGAGGCGGGTGTGCGCACCGGGCGGCGTGGTGGCGGCCCGGGACGCCGACTATGCCGGCTTCATCTGGTTCCCGCAGTTGTCGGCGCTGGATCTGTGGCGCGACCTCTACCGGCGGGCCGCTCGCGCCAACCGCGGCGAACCCGATGCGGGACGGCGGTTGCTGTCCTGGGCCCAGCAGGCGGGTTTCACCGACGTCACCCCCACGGGCAGCGTGTGGTGCTACGCGACGCCGGAGGCCCGCCAATGGTGGGGCGGCATGTGGTCCGACCGAATCCTGCACTCGCGGATCGCGCGCGACCTGCTGGATTCGGGGCTGGCGACGGCCGCCCAACTCGAGGAGATCTCCGCGGCGTGGCGCGCCTGGGCGGCCGCGCCGGACGGCTGGATCGCCATCCCACACGGCGAAATCGTCTGCCGGGCCTAGGCGATCGGGGCCGATCGGGGCTGGCGCACTCGTGTTTTGCCTGGTCAGCCATGCGGTATTGGCATTCTCTTTTTTTGCAAGTACGTTATTCAACGATGGATAACGAGGCCCAGACACCATCCGGCATTCCGCTTGCGCCGGTCTATGGCCCCGGGGATATCGCGGCGCCGCCGCCACCACCCGGGGAGTTCCCCTTCACCCGAGGTAACTTCGCGTCCGGCTACCGCGGCAAGCTGTGGACGTTTCGCCAGTATTCGGGCTTCGGCACCGCCGAGGAGTCCAACCGTCGTTACCGCTACCTGCTCGAGCAGGGCGGGACCGGGCTGTCGGTGGCGCTCGACCTACCGACTCAGTGCGGCTACGACTCCGATGACCCCGAGTTCGGCGAAGAGGTCGGCCGGGTCGGCGTCGCGGTCGACACCCTGGCCGACTTCGAGATCCTGTTCGACGGCATCCCGTTGGACAAGCTCAGCACGAGCATGACGATCAACGGGACGGCGGCGATCCTGCTGGCGTTCTACGTTGCCGCCGCCGAGAAGAAGGGGATACCGCGGGCGAAGCTGACCGGCACCATCCAGAACGACATCCTCAAGGAGTACGCGTCGCGCGGCACGTGGATCTGGCCGCCGGAGCCCTCGCTGCGGTTGATCGCCGACACCATCGAGTTCTGCGCGGCCGAGGTTCCGCGGTTCAACGCGATCTCGGTGGCGGGCGCCCATTTTCGCGACGCCGGGGCCAACGCGGTACAGGAGATGGCATTCACCCTGGCCGACGGGGTGACCTACTGCGACACCGTGGTGGAACGCGGCCGAATGACCATCGACCAGTTCGCGCCGCAGATCTCGTTCTTCTTCTACACCCACGGCGATTTCTTCGAGGAGATCGCCAAGTACCGTGCGGGGCGGCGCCGTTGGGCGACGATCGTGCGCGAGCGCTATGGGGCGACGACGGACAAGGCATCGATGTTCCGCTTCGGTTGTGTCTGCGGGGGTGCGTCGCTGTACGCGCCGCAGGCGCACAACAACGTCGTTCGGGTGGCCTACGAGGCGATGGCGGCGGTGTTGGGCGGTGTGCAGTCGATGTTCACCGCGGCCTGGGACGAGCCGTTCGCCCTGCCGACCGAGGAATCGACCACGCTGGCGCTGCGCACCCAACAGATCCTGGCGTACGAGACCGGCGTCGCCGGCGTCGCCGACCCGCTGGGCGGCTCCTACTTCGTCGAGGCCCTCACCGACGCCACCGAGGCCCGCATCATCGAGATCATGGATGACCTGGACCGGCACGGCGGCATGGTGCACGCGATCGAGGACGGCTACCTGCAGGGCCTGATCGCCGACGAGGCGTACCGGGTGCACCAGGACATCGAGGCCGGCGCCCGGCCCGTCGTCGGGGTCAACCGGTTCGTGACCGACGAACCGGAGCCGGATGTCGTGACCTACGAACTGGACGCCGAAGGACGCGATCTCCAGCTCAAGCGACTCTCCAAGGTGAAGTCCGAAAGGGATTCGGCAGCAGTCGAATCCAGTCTTGCGGCGCTCTCGCGTGCTGCCAAAGGAGACGACAATCTGATGCACAAGCTGATCGACTGCGCCAACGCGTACTGCACGGTCGGCGAAATGGTCGCCGCGCTCAAGGCGGTGTGGGGCGAGTTCCAGCAACCGGTGGTGTTCTAGTGGCCGCCCGGATTCTCGTCGCCAAGCCCGGCCTGGACGGGCACGACCGAGGCGCCAAGATCGTCGCCCGCACGCTGCGCGATGCCGGATTCGAGGTAATCTACACCGGCATCCGGCAGCGCATCGAGGACATCGCGTCGATCGCGGTCCAGGAGGACGTGGCGGTCGTCGGCCTGAGCATCCTGTCCGGTGCCCACCTGGCGCTGACCGCTCGCACCATCGAAGCGTTGCGGGCCGCCGACGCCGCGGACATCGCCGTCGTGGTGGGCGGAACCATCCCGCACGCCGACGTGCCCAAGCTGCTGTCCGCCGGCGCCGCCGCGGTATTCCCCACCGGAACACCGCTGGACGACTTGGTGTGCGAAATCCGTGCGCTCACCAGCGCCCCCGAACCCGTTGCAGAAAAAGAGGAACAGTGCGCGTCGGAGTGATGGTCGGCGCCGAGCGCGGCGATATGGCCCGCAAGGTGAACAAGCTGGCCGCCGATATCGAATGGGCCGAATCCGCGGGCCTGGATACCGCATGGATGCCGCAGGTGCCCGACGACTTCGACTGCCTAACGATGGTGTCGCTGATGGCCGCGCACAGCTCACGCATCGAGCTGGGCACCGCGGTGGTGCCGCTGCAGGCCCAGCATCCCATCGCCCTTGCCCGCCAAGCCCTTTCGACGCACGCGGTGTCCGCAGGCCGGCTGGCGCTGGGGGTAGGGCCGTCGCACCACTGGATCATCCGGGACATGCTCGGCCTCCCGTATGACAAGCCGGCCGCGTACACCCGCGACTACCTGCAGGTGCTCAACGCGGCCATCGCCGGCCCGGGACCGGTTGACGTCGAGAACGATTCGTTCACGGTGCACAACCCGTTGGCGATCGGGGCCGACACCCCGATGCCGGTGCTGGTCGCCGCGCTGGGGCCGGTGATGTTGCAGATCGCCGGCGAATTCGCCGACGGCACAGTGTTGTGGATGGCCGACGAGCGCGCGATCGGTGACCACATCGCGCCGAAGATCACCAAGGCCGCCGCAGATGCCGGACGGCCCGCACCGCGGATCGTCGCGGGTATCCCGGTATGCCTGTGCGCACCGGCGCAAGTCGTCGAGGCCAAGGAGCGGGCCAACCGCATCCTGGGCGAGGCTGAGGTGTCACCCAACTACCAGCGCCTGCTCGAACGCGGCGATGCCCGCGACGTCGGCGATCTCTGTGCGGCCGGCGACTCGGAGGCCATCCTGGCCCGGATGCGCCGGTTCGCCGATGCCGGCGTGACGGATCTGTCGGTGCGGCTGCTGCCGATCGGTGACAATCGCGACGAGCTGGTCGCCTCCAAACGTCGCACCCGCGAGATGATCGCCTCGCTCGCAACGGAATTGCGGTGACGTCTGCAGGGCCGCTCGCCGGGATCCGCATCCTCGAGGTTGGCACCATGCTGGCAGGCCCGTACGCGACCATGCTGCTCGCCGACCTCGGCGCCGAGGTCACCAAGATCGAGCCGCGGGGCGGCGAGATCTCGCGCGGGGTCGGGGCCACCTACTTCGCCAGCCTCAACCGCAACAAGTCGAGCGTCTGTCTGGACCTGAACTCCGACGCGGGGCGGCGGCGCCTGGGCGGGCTGGTCGCGGAATCCCATGCGCTGCTGGTGAACCTCAAGCCGTCGGCCATCCGTCGGCTGGGGCTGACCTACGAGCAGCTGCGAGGGCACAACGAGCGGATCGTCTGCGTGGCGATCACCGGGTTCGGTCTGCACGGCGGCGACGATCCGGCCTTCGACTACGTCGTCCAGGCGGGTTTCGGGATCGCCGCGTTGACCGGTGACCCGGACGGACCGCCGACCCTGCCGGGTTACTCCTCGGCCGACAACTCGACCGGGATGTGCGCGGCCCTAGGGCTTTTGGCCAAGATCATTTCCGGCACCGGTGGGCAAGTGGACGTGTCGCTGCGCGACGTCATGCTGTCGCAATTGAATTATCACGCGTCGGCATACCTCAACGGCGGCGTCGAGCCGCAGCGGCACCCCCATGGTGCGCATTCGTATTACGTTCCGGCCCAGCTCTTCCCGACGGCCGACGGGTATCTGGCGCTGTTCATCACGCACGACGGCTTCTGGAAATCGTTCGCCAGCGAGGCGGGTATCGGCGGCTTCGAGACGATGGCCGAACGAGTGGCCCGCCGCGAAGAAGTGCTGGCGGTGGTCTCGGCGATGTTGGCGACCGACACCGCCGCCGGGTGGGAAGGCCGACTGCGGCCACTCGGGGTGCCGGCGGCAGCGGTCAGGACGCTGCCCGAGGCGCTCGAAGCGACCCCCGAGGCCGTCATCACCGCGGGCGATTTCCGCCTGGTCGGCAGTCCCATCCACGTAGCGGGTTACCGGCCCGAATACCGGCCCCCGCCCGAGCTTCCCGAGGGCTAGCTGCGGTCGCCGCCGAACGTGAAAATAGTTTCACGCCCGGGCGCGACCGTGAAGTTGGCTTCGCGCTCGGGCTCAGGCGCGCGGTCCCGTGAGGTGTGCCTCGGCGAGCTTGCGGAACGCCGCCACCAACCGGCTGCGGTCCCCGGCGCGCGTCGCCAGAACCACATGGCAAGGGTCGACGCCCTTCAGCGGCACCGTGGTGATGTCCGGCCGCAGGCTGTTGCCGTGAAAACCCGCCGTGATGGCCACGGCCTGTCCCGAGGCGATGAGTTCGAACTTGTCCTCGAGCGCGTCGATGAACGGACCGTCGGGCGCCCGGCGGCCGTCGGGTCGGGGGTCGATGCGCCAATAGGCGCTCCACGCCGGGTCCGAGTTGCGCACGCGGGGCATCGGCTCGTCGGCGATGTCGTCGAGTGTCACGAAATCCCGACCCGCTAGGCGGTGGTCAACGGGGATCGCCAGCACCCGCGGCTCGTCGTACAGGACCGTCACGTGCAGCCCGTCGGTCGGGAACGGTAGCCGGGTCACCACCGCGTCCACCCGATGCCCGAGCAACGCGTCCAGGGCGTGACCCCAATCCAGGTGCGAGACGTGCACTTCGGCGTCGGGGTGTTCGCGGCGCATCTCGCGTACCGCGGGGGTGACGATCATCCCGGTCGTGTATCCGATCGCAATTCGGCTCGGCTGGGCGGCGGCCCGGGCCTGGGCGGCGGCTTGCGTGGCCGAACGCAGTAGGGCCTTGGCCCGCGGCAGGAACACCTCCCCGGCCTCCGTCAGCCTGGTGCCTTGCGGCGTGCGATCCAGCAGTCGAGCGCCCACCTGTTGCTCGAGCCGGCGGATCTGCCGGCTCAGCGACGGCTGCGCTACCCGCAGCGCGGTCGCGGCCCGGCCGAAGTGTCGATGTTCGGCCACCACGACGAAGTATCCGACCAGCCGCAGATCGAGGTCGATCACGGGCAATACCGATTCGGCCATGCGAGCAGTGTAACGGCGGCGGCAGCCGCGCCGCGCTGTAAGCCGGCAGTGACATGCGGTGATGTCGATTTGGTATCACGTCATATGAAACGGGTCTTGGACAGCCGGCCCGCCCGGTCAGTTGACTGGAATCCGCGAACATGGAACAGCGAAAGGGACTTTCATGCATGTCTTTGTGACGGGCGCGAGCGGGCACATCGGTTCGGCCGTCGTCGACGAACTCCTGCAAGCCGGGCATCACGTCACCGGCCTGGCCCGCTCCGACGAGTCGGCCGCCGCGCTGGACACGAAGGGCGTCAGGGTGCACCGCGGCGACCTCGACGACCTCGACGGTTTGCGGTCCGCCGCCGCGGCGTCCGACGGCGTCATCCACCTGGCCTTCAAACACGACTTCGACGACTTCCTGGGTGCCGCCGAGGCGGACCTGCGCGCCGTGCAGGCCATCGGGGAGGTGCTCGTCGGCTCGGACCGCCCATTCGTCAGCACCTCGGGCACCTTGCTTCTTTCGCTGCTGGGGCAGGGCGGGCCTGCAACGGAACAGGACACGCTGCCCGGCGGGCCGCGGGTCGACTCGGAGAACGCGGTGATCGCGCTGGCCGAACGCGGGGTGCGGTCCTCGGTGATCCGGCTGTCCCCGATCGTGCACAGCGACCTCGACCACCACGGCTTCACGAATCACCTCATCAGCACCGCCCGCGGCACCGGAAAGTCCGCGTACATCGGCGACGGGGCCAACCGCTGGCCCGGGGTCCACACGCTCGACGCCGCCCACCTGTACCGCCTGGCGCTCGAAAAAGCGCCCCCGGGAACGCGTTTGCACGGCGTAGCCGACGAAGGCGTGCCGTTCCGCGACATCGCCGCCGTCATCGGCCGCCACCTGGATGTGCCGACGGTCAGTATTCCCGCGGAAGAAGCCGGTCATTTCGGCTTCCTTGCCCTCTTCGCGGCGCTGGACAATCCGACGTCGAGTGCGCTGACGCAGAAAGTGGTGGACTGGCAGCCCGAGGGGCCGGGACTGCTCGAGGATCTCGACGCCGGCCACTA
Organism: Mycobacterium sp. E2497; assembly: GCF_001668695.1. Taxonomy (NCBI): domain Bacteria; kingdom Bacillati; phylum Actinomycetota; class Actinomycetes; order Mycobacteriales; family Mycobacteriaceae; genus Mycobacterium; species Mycobacterium sp. E2497. The sequence continues at coordinate 39,278 of NZ_LZKD01000019.1, read as the reverse complement.
CTTCGGCGAGTGAGCGACGCCGTGGCTGATTCGGTCGTCGACGCGGCACGAAAGGTGTTGGGACCGGTGGGCGTGTGCCTGCCGGTCTCGTTCACGAGCTCACCGCCCGTCCATCTGCAACGTGAGGCGGTGGGCCGGCTAGAACGGGCCGGATACCGCACCGTATGGACCAACGAGGTCATCGGGAAGGACGCCCTGGTACAACTCGCCCTGCTGCTGAGCGGCAGCGAGCGAACGATGTTCGGCACTTGCATCGCCAACATCTGGGCGCGGCCGGCTCAGACCATGCATGCCGCGGCCGCCCAACTGGCGCAGGCCTATCCGGGTCGAATCGTGCTCGGACTCGGGGTGGGTTACCCGGAGCAGGCCGTCAGCGTCGGTCAGGAGTTCGGCAGTCCGCTGGCCACGATGCGCGACTACCTCGACCGGATGAATAGCGCCACCTGGCCCCCGGCGCCCGATGCGGCGTACGCCCGGATCATCGCCGCGAACGGACCCAAGATGCTCGCGCTGGCGGGCGAGCTCGCCGATGGGGCCTTTCCCGCCGGTCTGCCGACGGAGTTCACGGCCCGGGCCCGGCGCACACTCGGATCAGACAAGCTCTTGGTCGTCGGGCTGTCAGTCGTCCGCGACATCCAGGGCGCGCGGGACGCGGTGTCGGGCCGGCTCGCCGTGCCGTCCTATGCGGCCAGGCTCGCAGAGTTGGGCTACTCGGCCCGTGACATCGACGAGGTGAGCGATCGGCTGGTCAACGCGCTTGTGACTCACGGTGATCCGGCCCGCATCGCTGCCAAAGCCCAGGAGCACTTGGCCGCCGGCGCGGACCACGTCACGCTGCTGCCGCCCATTGGCGGTGACTTCGCCGAGGGCATGGCGCAACTCGAAGAGGTTGGCCCGGCGCTGGCCCAATGAACCGCGCTAGCCTAGCCCGGCCAGTTGCCTCTCCTGGTAGAGCCGCGCCCATTCGGCGCGGGACCGGATCGACACGTCCACGTCAACGGCGTTCGCGCGCAACGCTTTCACGGTCGCCGTTTCGCGCGGCGTCCGCGCGAACGGATCCCAGCCGAAGAACCGGCAGGCGTTGCCCCAGGTGATCTTATCGATGTCGGAGTCGTCGGCACCGGCGGCGTTCAGCTCGGCCAGCACCCGCTCGGGCGCGTCCGGCCAGAAGCAGTCCGAGTGCGGATAGTCGCATTCCCAGGCGATGATGTCGATGCCGATCTCGTGCCGCAGCTTCAACGACGTCTTGTCGGTGACGTAGCAGGCCAGGGAGTGTTCGCGGAAGACCTCGCTGGGCAGCTTGTCGCCGAAGTCGCGGCGCAGCCACTTCTGGTTGGTGTAGTGGCGGTCGCTGCGGTCCAAATAGAACGGGATCCAGCCGATGCCGCCTTCGGAGAACGCGAACTTCAGGTCGGGGTAGCCGCGCATGGCGGGACCCCACAGCAGATCCTGCGCGCACATCGCCGAGACCTGGGTGGCCAGGATGATCAGGTTGTCGATCGGCGCGTCCGGTGCCATGCTGATCGCCCCGAACCCGGTGCCGATGTGCAGGCACATCACCACGTTCTGCTCGGAGAGCGTGCGGAAGACCGGTCCCCAGTAGTCGTCGTCGTGGTAGCTCGGAAGCCCTTCCAGGTGAGGCAATTCCGGCATCGTGACCGCCCGGCAGCCCTTGGCCGCCACCCGGCGGATCTCGGCGCACATGGCCTCTGGATTCCAGGTCGGCAGGATCGCGATCGGAATGAAGCGATCCGGGTAGGAGCCGGCCCACTCGTCGATGTGCCAGTCGTTGTAGGCCGACACCATGACCAACGTCGCTTCCTCGCGGTGCATGTTGAGGTGACGCGCGGAGAAGCCGGTGAAGGTGGGGAAACACATCGACGCCAGGATGCCGTTGCGGTTCATGTCGCGAACGCGTTCATGGACGTCGTAGACGCCGGGACGCATCTCCGCGAAACCCGCTGGGTCGCGGCCCCATTCCTCGGCCGGCCACGACACCACGGCGTTGAGCCCGCTCACGCCCTGCGGCCTGCCCTGGTACATCCACTGGTCGACGCCCTTCTCGTCGACCACGACGATCGGGGCCTCGTCCCGGTATTTGGCCGGCACGTGGCGCAGGAACATGTCCGGCGGCTCGACCACGTGGTCGTCGATGCTCACCAGGATCAGGTCGTCGACATCCATGATTCAGCGGCTCCGGTCGCTAGTCGTCTCGAGCACTCGGGGGACGGGCGCAGGATCCAACAGCAACGCATCGGACATGGTGAGCTGGCCGGCATTGGCGATCATGTTGTCCAAGACGGCCTGCAGGTCGTCGCCCTCCAGCTCGTAGATGGCGACATAGGGGCCGTTCCCGTCGACCGGACGAAACCGGCGTGCCGCGACGATTCCGGTGAGCGTCAGAAGCTCGGGTATGTGTATCTGGTCGTACCAGGTGTTGTACTCGTCCTCGCGGTCCGGGGAACTGGGCCGACTCTCGACGTACATGATGCCCTTGGCCATCGCCGCCACCTCTCTTCGGGCCGCTACTCGTAGCGCACCGTGACCGAATCGGTGTCCGGCACGCCCTGGCACGTCAGAATGTAGCCCTCGGCGACCTCGTCGTCGTCGAGAGCGTCGTTGACCCGCATGGTCGCGCGGCCCTCTTCGAGCTTGGCCATGCACGTGCCGCAGTTGCCCGCCTCGCAACTGAACGGCGGCTCCAGGCCGGCGCGCCGCGCGCTCTGCAGCAGCGTCTCGCCGGGGACCAGCGGCACCGAGACCTTCTTACGGTCCAGGTGGATGGTCACCGTCCCCGCCCCGGAGCCGTTTGACGGATCAGTCACCCGTGGGGTCTCCTCGATGCTTCGGGTGACCGTCATTCGTCACCACCCTCCCGTACTTGCATTCTTCACTATAGAGAATACTATTCTCACAGATCGATAGGATCTTCTCAAGCGTGCGCGGATGTCAGGTCGGCCCGGCCTGTCAGGGAAGGACGGGACGTGACCGAGCCGGCTGCGGTCGTGTTCGAGGACCGGCGATTCGGCCCGGCTCAGCTCGACGCGTTGGCCGACGGCTGGGCCGCCACCCTGGCGAAAAGCGGTGTCGCCCCGGGCCAGCGGGTCGCGGTGATGGCGTCGAACCGGCCGGAATTCGTCGCCGCCGTGCTGGGCATCTGGAGGCTGGCGGCAACGGCGGTACTCCTCAGCCCGGCATGGAAGCGCGACGAGGTCGACCACGCGCTCGCGCTGACCGACCCCGCCCACGCCGTGGGGGACCACCCGGTGCTGGCCGCCGCGATGCCGATGCGCCACCTCGACGAGCCGGTGGCATCCGGGGAGCCGTTGTCCGGGACGCCGCCGCCTCGGTCCGACGCGGTGCTGGTGTTCAGTTCCGGCACCACCGGGCTGCCGAAGGCCGTCCGGCACACCCACGCGGCGCTCGACGAGGCCGTGCGGCACTGGCGCGAGGCGCTGCGACTGACGCCGCGCGATCGGATTCAAGTCGCCACTCCGCCGTCGCACATCCTCGGGCTGCTCAACATCCTCACCGCGCTGCGCACCGGCGCGTGGCTCCGGCTGCATCCCCGATTCGACATCGACCGGATGCTGCATCACATCGAAACCGACCGCATCACGGTGGAAATGGCGGTCGCGCCCATCGCGCTGGCGATCGCCTCGCATCCCGCGCTCGAGTCCTATGACCTGTCCTCCCTGCGCTACATCATGTGGGGGGCCACGCCGGTCAGCACCGAGGTTGCGCAGACGGTGACCCGGCGCACCGGCGTCGGCTGGGTTCCGGCTTACGGAACCACGGAACTGCCTGTCATCGCCTGCAATCCGATCGAGGGCGCGCGGCTGGACGCCGTCGGGCGTCCCGTGCCTGGCGTGGACGTGCGGGTGGTCTCACTGGAGACGGGCGAGCCGGCCTGCCCGGGGGAGGTCGGCGAGATCCAGGCCCGGTCTTCATCGCTGATGGCCGGTTACCTGCCGGCCGAGGCGACCGCCGAGGTGATCCACGACGGGTGGTACCGGACCGGCGACGTCGGCTGGCTCGACGCCGACGGCTGGCTGCGGATCACCGATCGACTCAAAGAAATGATCAAAGTGCGCGGCTTCCAGGTTGCGCCAGCCGAAATCGAGACGGTGCTGCACGGTCATCCGGCCGTCAGGGACTGCGCGGTGTTCGGCGTGCCCGACGGCATCAACGGCGAAGCGGTGGTCGCCGCGGTGGCGACCTGCGCACCCGTCGACGCCGGCGAGCTCACCGCCCGGGTCGATCAGCGACTGGCCTCCTACAAACACCTGAGCCGCGTCGTGTTCGTGCCCGATATTCCCCGCCTGCCCTCGGGCAAGGTGCTGCGCCGAGTTCTGAAGGAGCGCTATGGATGTACGTCTGACAGCTGAACAGCAGCAACTGCGCGACGCCGCCGCCAAGCTCGCCGACGATCTCGGGCCCTCGGCGGTTCAGGACCTCGACGACCGGGGCCGAATTGCCCGTCTGGACAAGCAGGTGGCGGCGACGGGCTGGCGGTCGCTGCGCTCCGACGGGGCGTCGGGGGTCGAAGTGGCCATCGTCGCAGAGGAATTCGGACGCCGACTGGTGGACGCCCCGTTTCTGGGTCCGGCGCTCGCCGACGACCTGACCCGCCGCGTCGGTGCCTCAGGCGCGGGCGCGACGGTCGCGGTCGACGGCCGCGCCGTCGACGCGCGGGGCGCCCAGCGGGCGCTGAGTCTCTCCGATGGCAAGGCGCTGGCCGCCGACGTGCTGGACTCAAGGGTCGGCGTGGATTTGACCCGCACGGATGCGGACATCGCGGAAACGCCGGTGGCGCTGGGTGACGTGTCCGCCGACGTCGCGGCGCGGTGGCTGGCGCTCGCACTGGTCACCACGACGGCGGACCTGGTGGGGATCGCCAGGGGAGCGCATGCCGTCGCCTGCGACTACGCCAAGATCCGCGAGCAGTACGGCAAGCCGATCGGGTCCTACCAAGCCATCGCCCACCTGCTCGCCGAAAGCCTTGCGCTGATTGAAGGTTCGATCAGCGTATCGCGGCATGCCGCCTGGGCGGTCGACGAACTGCCCGCCGCCGAGGCAATCCGCGCCGCGCAGGTCGCGAAGGTCTACTGCGCGCGCGCCACCCGCACCGTGTGCGAGACGGCCATTCAGGTGCACGGCGGCATCGGCAACACCTGGGACTGCTTGGCGCACGTCTACCTGCGGCGCGCCCTGATATCGACCGAGCTGTGGCCCGTCGCGTTGAAGGAGATCGACCTTGGACTTTCGTGACTCACCGGAGGAAGCCGCCTTCCGGAAGCGGCTGTCGTCCTGGCTTTCCGTGCACGCCGGGGACTTCGCCGGATCCGGCGACGAATACTGGGCCCGCCAGGCGGAATGGCACCAGGCCCTGTACCGGGAGGGATTCTTCGGGCTGTCGTTTCCCCGCGAATACGGCGGACAGGAGCTGCCGCCGGTGTATGACGTCATCGTCGACGAGGAACTCGCCCGAGCCGGCGCCCCGCCGCGCCCCAGCGTGGGCTACCTGATCTATGGGATCGGGCGGCACGCCAACGACGAAGTGCGGCAACGGTTCCTGCCCGGGATCATCAACGGCACCGAACGATGGTGTCAGGGCTTCAGTGAGCCCGGCGCCGGCTCCGATCTGGCCTCGCTGACCACCGCCGCCCGCCTCGAGGGCGACACCTATGTGGTCAACGGGCACAAGATCTGGACCAGTTACTCCGATGTCGCGGACTGGTGCCTGTTGCTGGCGCGCACCGACCCCGAAGCCAAACGCCACCGCGGCCTGTCGGCGTTCGTGCTGGAGATGAAACAGCCCGGCGTGCAACAGCGCCCGCTTCGGATGATCAACGGGGTGACCAACGAGTTCGGTCAGGTGTTCTTCGACGACGCGAAGATACCGGCCGACCGGATGGTCGGCGCGCCCGGTGACGGCTGGGCGGTCGCCATGACCGTCGTCGGGCACGAGCGCGAACCCGCCACGCTCGGCTACGCGGCCCGATACGGCAAGTTGGTGCGAAACCTCTACGCCCGCAACAGAAATTCTGGGGGTCCGGTTCCCGAAGAGCTCGCGTGGGCGGCGGTCCAGTCGGAGATGTTGACCCACCACGTGCGGCGGCGGCTGTCCGAACAGCTCGACGGCGTCTCGCACGGGCCCGAAGGGTCACTCGACAAGCTGCTGATGACCTGGGTCGAGCAATCCGTCGGACACGCCGCACTGGCGGTCACCGGAACCGGCGATCCGGACCTGCTCAGCGCCTACCTGTACAGCCGCGCGCAGAGCGTGATGGGTGGGACATCGCAGATACAAAAGAACATCATCGCTGCACGCATCTTGGGATTGTCGGAGTGATCGCGAACGCGGGCGGAGCCCGGGTGAAGCGGGTCACGACCGTAGAAGGAGTGATCGCGAAGGCGGGCGGAGCCCGGGTGAAGCGGGTCACGACCGTAGAAGGAGTGATCGCGAAGGCGGGCGGAGCCCGGGTGAAGCGGGTCACGACCATAGAAGGAGTCTGACGTGTACGACATGCCTGCCGAGATCGACGTCCAAGCCGACGGACCGCTGCGGATCATCACCTTGAACCGGCCGGAGTCGCTCAACTCGGTCAACGACGACCTGCACGTCGGGCTCGCGCGGCTGTGGCAGCGGTTGACCGACGACCCGACGGCCCGCGCCGCGGTGATCACGGGCGCCGGCAGGGCGTTTTCGGCCGGCGGCGATTTCTCATACCTCAAGGAACTGTCGGCCAACGCCGATCTGCGCGCCAAGACCATCCGGGACGGGCGCGAGATCGTCCTCGGCATGGCGCGCTGCCGAATCCCCGTGGTGGCCGCGGTGAACGGGCCGGCCGTCGGGCTGGGCTGCAGCCTGGTGGCGCTGAGCGACATCGTCTACATCGCCGAGGAGGCCTACCTCGCCGACCCGCACGTGCAGGTGGGGTTGGTGGCCGCCGACGGCGGCCCGTTGACCTGGCCGCTGCACATCAGCCTGCTGCTGGCCAAGGAGTTCGCGTTGACCGGCACCCGTATCAGCGCGCAGCGCGCCGTCGAGCTGGGGCTGGCCAACCATGTGGCCTCCGACCCGCTGGCGGACGCAATCGCTTGTGCCAAAAAGATTTTGGAGCTGCCCCAGCAGGCGGTCGAAAGCACCAAGCGGGTGCTCAACATTCACCTGGAGCGGGCGGTGCTGGCCAGCCTCGACTATGCCCTCTCGGCCGAGCAGCAGTCGTTCACGACCGAAGACTTCCGGTCGATCGTCACCAAGCTGGCGGCCGGCAAGAACTGACTGGCCGAGTGCTTCCCAGCTCCGGGGTCGCGTACCGCTCGCGAGCGTAACGCCATTGCGACTTTGCAGCCGATTATTCGCAGTCCCGTTACGCTCGCGGGCCAGCCGGCGTTTCGACCCGGGCGCTTCCCAGCCAGCACTCAGTCGTGCAACCGCAGGAACTCACGCATCACCCGGTCGAACTTTCCCGGCTCCTCGATGAAGGGCATGTGGGCGGTCGACTCGAACAGCTCGAACCGCGAGCCGGCTATGCGCTGGTGCATGTCCCACATGTGTTCGGGCACGCATTCGTCGAACCGGCCGGCCAGGATGAGGGTGGGCAGCCGGATTTCTGCTAACCGCTCGAACACGTCCCAGTCGCGGATGGTCCCAACGATGCGAAAGTCACTCGGTCCGAACATCGTCTCGAAGATCTCGGTGCCCATCTCGGCGAAGGCCGCCAACAGCTCTGGCGGCCAGGGACGCAGCCGGCAGAGGTAGGTCTCGTTCCAGGTGCGGATCGCGTCCTGGTACTCGGCCGCGTCCGTCGTGCCCGCGGCCTCATGTCGTTCGATGGCCGATTGGGTGGCCGGGTCCAACTCGGACTTGAGCCGGGCCACCATCTGCGCGAACTGCGGGATGGACGCGATGCTGTTCGAGATGGTGAGGCTGCTGGCGGCGGCGGACGGCACGTCGAGCGCGTACTGCTGCGCCAGCATCCCGCCCCACGAATTGCCGAAGATGTGAAAGCGGTTGAGTCCCAGTCCCGTCACCACGGCGTGCATTTCGGCCACCGACCGTTGCATGGTCCACAACTCGCGGTTGGACGGGCGGTCGGATTTGCCGCAGCCGAGCTGATCCCAGTAGATGACTTCTCGCTCGTCGGCCAGCCGTTCCAGCGAACGCAAGTAGCTATGGGGCAGACCGGGCCCCCCGTGAACCACCAGCAGGGGAAGACCCGCGCCGCCGCCGGCCCGTTCGAACCACACGTTGCCGCCCGGAGCCGCGATCATTCCCTCCACTCCGACGACGCCTCCTCGGTTGGTGAGCAGACGCGAGTCGCAGCCTGCGATGCCGGTATATGCGATTGTGCCGCTGCTCGCGAGGGCACCGCTCCTTGCAACGCTGACTCTCAGAATGAGAGAATAGTGTTCTCATATGTCCCGGGGGCCGTCGAGCGTCCGCGACGCGCTCGCCGAACTGGAGAAGACCGTGCCTGAAGCCGTCATCGTGTCCGCCCTGCGCACCCCCATTGGCACCGCACGGAAGGGCACGTTGCGCGACACCAGTGCCTTCGACCTCGCGCACCACGTGGTCTCCGAGACGGCGAAGGACCTGGACCCCACGCAAGTCGACGACGTGATCCTCGGCGAAGGGCTCTACGGCGGCGGCGTGATCGCACGCCACGCCGCCGTCACGACCGGCATGACCCAGGTACCCGGCCTGGCCAACAACCGCCACTGCGCGGCCGGCCAGGCGGCGGTGCAGAGTGCGGCGGCGAGCGTTCGCGCTGGGATGGACCGGCTTGTCATCGCCGGCGGCGTGAACTCCGCCTCCACGTCCCCGCGGTCGCGGATGCAGGTGGACGGCGACTGGGTCGACTGGTTCCCCCCGACCCACCCGGACAGTCCGGAGGCGCCGAACCTCGACATGTCGATCACCGTGGGCTGGAACGCCGCGGTGAGGGCCGGCGTGAGTCGCGAAGAGATGGACGCGTGGGCGCTGCGTTCGCACCGCAACGCCATCGCCGCGATCGACGAGGGCCGCTTCAAAGAGGAGATCGTCCCGATCGAGACGCCGCACGGGCTGTTCGCGGTCGACGAGCACCCCCGCCGCGACACCACCATGGAGAAGCTGGCCGCACTCAAGCCGTTGCATCCGGAGATCGAGGGGTTCTCCATCACGGCAGGAAACGCGTGCGGCGCCAACGACGGTGCGGCGGCGCTGACGATCGCGAGCGACGAACTCGGCCTGCCGGCGTTGGCGACCCTGCGCTCCTGGGCCTCGGTCGGCGTCGACCCCGCCATCACCGGGCTCGCCCCGGTGGAGGCGATCCCGAAAGCGCTTGCCCGTGCCGGGCTTTCGCTCTCGGACGTGGATCTGTTCGAGATCAACGAGGCCTTCGCCGCGATGTGCGTGGCCACCGTCAAGCTGCTCGACCTCGATCCCGACAAGGTCAATGTCAGCGGCAGCGGCTGCTCGCTCGGGCACCCGGTGGCGGCGACGGGCGCCAGGATGCTGGTCACGCTGGTGCACGAATTGCGTCGTCGTGGTGGTGGATTCGGGGTCGCGGCCATGTGCGCGGGCGGCGGGATGGGATCCGCGACCGTCATCGAGGTCCCCGCCCCCTAGATGGAGATCGCCGACTTGATTGCCAGCGCGCGCAACGGATCTCCGCGCGCGACGGGTCGGCTCCTTTCCCTGGTCGAGGGCGAGCGCCGCGACGAGGTGCTGGCGAGCATCGAGCCCACGCCGGTCAGCGTCATCGGCATCACCGGGCCGCCGGGGGCCGGCAAGTCGACGACGATCGCCGGCCTGGTCGGCGCCTACCGGGGACGCGAGTGCCGGGTGGCGGTGCTGGCGGTGGACCCGTCGTCACCGTTCAGCGGTGGTGCGCTGTTGGGCGATCGGATACGAATGGCCGCGCACATCAACGACTCCGAGGTGTTGATCAGGTCGGTGGCGACCCGCGGTCATCTGGGGGGACTGGCCGCGGCGGTCCCGGCCGCCATCCGCCTGCTGGGCGCGATCGGTTACCACGTGGTCCTGCTGGAGACGGTGGGGGTCGGGCAGTCCGAGATCGAGATCGCCGCCGTCGCGGACCCCACCGTCGTCATCCTCAATCCCGGTGCGGGCGATGCGGTCCAGGCCGCCAAGGCGGGGGTGCTCGAAGTCGCCGACATCGTCGTCGTCAATAAGGCCGATCGCGACGGTGCCGCGCAGACGGTGCGGGACCTGCGGGCCGAGACCGACGCCCCGATCCTCAGCCTCATCGCCGACCGCGGGCAGGGCGTCGCGGAACTGGTGGCCGCGATCGAGGACCACCACCGCGCCGACAGTCGCGCGCGGCGACTGGCCCGCGCCAAAGCGCAGATCCTGTCACTGGCGCAGACGCGGTTGCGCAGCCGGCCGGACATCGACCGGCTCGCCGAGGCGGTCGTCGACGGCGACCAGGATCCGTACTCGGCGGCCGAACGGCTGCTGTCGCCGGCCCCGCAAGAGCCGGACTGACGCCTCGCCTTGTCCCCCGATCGGGGGAATGGGGATTCATCCCGTTTGCGGACCGATCGGCGGAGGCCAGGCCGCACCGATCTCCCTACGTTGATCTTGTGCTCAACGGCACGATCCGCGATGAGTTAGGAGACCCGGCAATGGCTCGCACACCCGAACTGTCGGCCGCACACCTCGGTGAACAGCTGGAGCTGTACCGCCAGATGTGGGTTCTGCGACTGCTCGACATGGCACTGGAAGAGTCGCGAATCGACGGTCTGCTCAACGGCCCCATGGTGGCCGCGTTCGGCCAAGAGGCCGTGGCCGTCGGCACGATCGCGGCGCTTCGGCCGGGTGACATCATGAGCACCGCGATCCGCCATTTCGAACACGCCCAGCGAGTCGGTCGCGTCCTGCCATTGGGACCGGCCATCGCCGAGATGATCGCGCCGAGTCCGGTCGCGGCCGGCGGTGTGCAGGAGAGCCCGTTCGCGGCCGAATGGAAGCAGATATTCGCCACGTCGAACCCGCTGCGGCGATCGATCCTGTTCGCGCTCGGCGACGCTTACGCGCAGCAGGTGGCCGGCGGAGGCAAGGTCACGCTGTGCGTCGTCGGCGACGACGCGGTGAACTCCGCCGAGTTCAAATCGGCAGCGACGATCGCGCTGTCGTGGCGCCTTCCCGTGGTGTTCGTCGTCGAAAACATTCGCGACGGGTCCGGTGTGCGCCGGGGGCCGCGCGAGCGCCATGGACTGCCCGTGCTGTCGGTCGATGGCAAGAACGTTGTGGCGGTGCATGACTCGGTCGCCCAGGCCGTGCAGCGAGCCGGCGCCGGCGGTGGCCCCACCCTGGTCGAGGCGGTCACCTACCGGACCAGCCACCCCGCCGGAGTCGATCCGCTGGTTTACGCCCGGCGCCAGCTGACCCGTGCGGGCGTCAGCGCCGCCCACCTCTACGAGGTGGAACGCCGGGCGCGGCGCCTTGTCGGCGAGGCGGCCGCGTTCGCGAACGCACAACTGCGCGCGGAGCGTCCGGCCCCGGTGAGCGAACCGGGCCACTGGTCGCCCGCTAGCTGAGCAGGCCTTGCCGCATCGCCTCGGCAACGGCGGCTCCGCGATCGCTGACGCCGAGCTTCTCATACAGGCGCTGGACGTGGGTCTTGACCGTGGACGGGGCCACATACAGCTCGGCCGCGATCACGGGGATGCTTTGACCGCGCGCAATCCTGTTGAGTACCTCGCGTTCTCGCGCGCTGAGCACGGGACCCGTCGGTTCCGCCCGGTGACGGATCTCCGCGGTGAGGCCTCCCACCAGCGCGGGCGCCACCACGTCGCGGCCCTGCGCGCAGTCGAGCACGGCCTTGACGATCTCGCTGCGCGTCGAGTCCTTCAACACGAACCCGGCGGCCCCCTGCTGCAGTGCCTGGTACACGATGGCGGGCTCGTCGTGCGCCGAGATCAACAGGACGCGGGTCGGCAACTGCTGACTCCGCACCGCCGCCGCCACCTGTCCGCCATCCATGCCGGGCATCCGGTAATCGAGCAGGGCGACGTCGGGAGAGTGCTGCTTGATCAATTCCAGTGCCGTCGAGCCATCCTCGGCCTCCGCGACGACATTCACCGAACCGCTCGACGAGAGCGCGCGCACAACGCCTTCCCGAAACAGCGGGTGATCGTCCCCGACAACCACCCGCACCTTTTCGGACGATGCTGGGCCGGCCATGGCGATGAGTCTAGCCCGCAAAGAGTCGACGGCAATCGGCCGAAACGCTGATGCGCGTCGGCGCGGTTTGCCCCGACGGAGCCGCCGCGGCTGAGTACTGTGTTCGCGTGGCGGTCGCCAGTGACGTGGAACTGGGTCGGGTGCGCAGGCTTCACCAGCTGCGCTCGTACCGGCTTGCGGCGGTCCTGCGGATCGGTGTGGTGGGCCTGATGATCGCTGCGATGATCAGCGGCACCCGCCGGTCCGAGTGGGCCCAGCAAACTGTGCTGATCATCGCGTACTCGGGGGTCGCGCTCTGCGCGCTGGCGCTGGCGTTTTCACGCAGCCGGCGATGGTTCGGCCGGGGCCGGCTGGCCCGGGTCGGCCGCCTGGAGCCGTTCGCGTTCACCGTCGTCGATGTTGTCGTGCTGACGGTCTTCCAAGTGCTGTCCACCAACGGGCTCCACCCGTTGCTGATCATGACCGCCCTGCCGATCTTGATAGGACTCGACGTCTCGTCCCGGCGCGCGGCGATGGTGCTGATCTTCTCCATGGTGGGATTCGCGATCGCGGTGCTCGAGGACCCGGAGATGGTCGGCTCGATCGGCGTCACCGAGGCCACATTCCGGTTCCTGCTCTACGGGTTCTTGTGTGTCACAGCGTTTGTGGCCGTGCGCGTTGAGGAGCGGCATACCCGGTCGATAGCCGGGCTCAGCACCTTGCGCGAAGAACTGTTGGCCCAGACGATGACCGCGTCCGACGTCGAGCAGCGCAGGATCTCGGAATCCATTCACGACGGGCCGCTGCAGGACATCCTGGCCGTGCGCCAAGAGCTCGTCGAATTGGATGCGGCGCTGCCCGGTGACGACCGGGTGGGGCGCGCGCTGGCCGGGCTGCAGATGGCGTCGGAGCGATTGCGGCAGGCGACTTTCGAGCTGCATCCGGCCGTTCTCGAGCAGGTCGGCCTGGCGGCCGCGGTCCAGCAACTGGCCACCTTCGCCGCCCAGCGATCGGGCATCGAGATTGCGACCGACATCGACTACCCGATTCGGAGCGACATCGACCCGGTGGTGTTCGGGGTGGTGCGCGAGCTGTTGTCCAACGTGGTGCAACATTCGCGGGCCCGCAGCGCGTCGGTCACGCTCGGCATCACCGACGAGATGTGCGTCTTGCACGTGGTCGACGACGGTGTGGGATTCAACGACGAGACGGTGGCGCGCCGCGTCGGCGAGGGCCACATCGGACTGGCGTCACACCGGGCCCGCGTGGAGGCCGCCGGGGGAGTGTTCGTCTATCTCGATGTTCCGGTGGGCACGCACATCTGCGTCGAGCTGCCGATCGTGAAATAGCCGATCCGCCGACACTCGGTGCAATAGCCCGCTACTTCAAGTCCACGGACTTCCCGGTGGCCGCCGCATGGCCGGCTCGATATCCGAAAACCATTGCGGGGCCGATCGTTCCACCGGCACCACCGTAGGCGCGGCCGGTGACCCCACCCATTGCGTTGCCGGCGGCGAAAAGGCCCGGTATCGGCTCACCGCCGACGTGCAGCACGCGCCCGTCACGGTCGGTGCGCGGGCCGCCCTTGGTGCCCATCGCGCCGATGCACACCGGCACCGCGTAGTACGGCGCCGTGTCGATCGGGCCGAGGGTCTTGCCGGCGAGTGTGGTCGCCGTGTCGTCACCCCAATAGCCGTCGTAGGCGCTGGAGCCACGCCCGAAGTCGGGGTCGGCGCCGGCGGCCACGTGCTGGTTCCAGTCGCGGATGGTGCGGGTCAGGCCGTCGACGTCGATGCCGGTCTTGGCGCCCAGCTCGGCCAGGTCCGCCGACTCGCAGAACCAGTCCGGAGCCGCCCCGCCGGGGGCCACGCCCAGGAATCCATAGCGCTGCAAATGAACCGAGTCGAACACCATCCATCCGCGGTCGTTGACGTACCCGCCGCGAGGGTCCAGGTATTGGAAGGCCCCCGCCATCGAGTTGTAGTCGGAGGCCTCGTTGACGAACCGCCGCCCCGCGGCGTTGACGATGATGCTGCGTGGGCGGGTTCGTTCCAGACGCACGCTGCGGCTGCGCGGCTTTCCTTCGATGGTGTCGCCCGGGAGCTGCACGATCGGCACCCACCACGCTTCCCCCATGTTGGCCAGGTCCGCGCCGTGGGCCATCGCCATGCGCAACCCATCGCCCGTGTTGTACGGCGGAGAGACCGCGCCGTGCATCGGGCCGCGCAGAAACGCTTGCACCAGAACGGGATCCCACTCGAAGCCGCCGGTACCCAGGATGACGCCGTGGCGGGCGCGGACCCGGATTGTCTGATCCGGCAGGGCTACCTGCACTCCGGTGATCTCGCCGGCGTCGGCTATCAGCTGCTCGGCCCGGGCCTGGGTGCGGACCGTGCCCCCTGCCTCGAGCAAACCGTTGAGCAGGCCCCCGATCAGTGCGGCGCCGGCGACGCACAGGTTGCCGGGTCGCTCGTCGGCCGCCGCATCCAGGCGGGCCGCATGCAAGCGGGCCAGCGTCTCGGCGTCGAAACCGACGTTGGAGAAATCGACGGGAAACGACGTGATCCTCGTGCCCCATTCACCTAATCGATCCAGGTCGTAGGGGGCCGGGACGAGCGATCTGCCGCCTCCGGGTTGTCCGCCGGGCAGCTCGGGCCGGTAGTCGGGAAAGCCGGTCGCGATCTCGAAGCGCACTCCGCTGTGTGATTCGACGAAGTCGAGCATCACCGGCCCGGTCCGCACGAATGTCTCGACCATCTCGTCGTCCATCGCGCCTAGGGACTGCGCACGCAGGTATCGCAGCGCGTCCGCCACCGTCAATTCTCCAGCGGCAGAACGGTTGTGGGCGGGGATCCACACAACGCCACCCGATACCGCGGTGGTTCCGCCGACGGTCGAGGCCTTTTCGAACACCTCCACCGACGCGCCGGCGACCGCTGCCGTCAGCGCGGTTGTCAGCCCGGCGCCCCCTGTGCCGAGTACGACGACATCGACTTCATGGTCCCAGGACATGGCTGGCTATCCCTTCGGCTCGGTGGCTAACTCAGTAGTTCGGACAGTTGCTTCGCGGCCGTGACGACCGCGTCTTTCCCACGCATCACGACGTCTTCCCGGTGCGAGATGAGGTTGATGCAGGTCGGCGGCGATGGCGGGGGGCGACGGACCGGCACGGCCAAACCGTAGGTGTTCGGTTCGATCTCGCCGTACGTCGTTGCCCAACCGCGTTCGCGGGTCTGGGTCACCAGGTCCCGCTCGCCGGGGCGCGGCGGCATGCTCGCGAGCAGAGCGATCCCGGCGGCGCCGCGGTCCAACGGGTAGCGGCTGCCCTCGTGGAAGGACAGCTGGTAGGCGACCAGGCTGGGCACGATCACCGCGATCGCCACCTGCTGGTCACCTTCGGCGATGAGCAGCGACACCGTGGTGCCCAGATCGTCGGCCAGCGCGCGCAGGATCGGCAGACTGACTTGGCGCACATTGCGATCGAACGATGCGCCGAGAACGGCAAGCCCGGATGCGGGCCGGTAGCGCCCGTCTTCCCCCTTGGCCACCAACCGGAACTCGGCCAGCGTGGAGAGCAGCCGATAGGCGATGGTGCGATGCACGCCGACCTGGTCGGCGAGCTGCTGCACAGTGAGCCCGCTCGGGGATTCCGCCACCATCTGCAGCGCGGCCAAACCCCGGGCAAGTGTCTGGGAACCCGTTCCCGAACCCGTCACAGCCTTGACAGACCCCCATGCGGGGGCGTAGCTCTATATATAACGCACATTAGCGTGCGATATTAGCACAAGATGTCGGCGAAGAAGAGACCAAATATTTCCGGGTTTTCCGGGCTACAGGTGTGAGAGGGACCGTGGCGGAATTCGAAAGCATTTGGAGCGATCTCCAGGGTGTTGCGTTTTCGCAGGGCTATCTCCACGCCGGTGGAGTGCGGACCCGCTATCTGCGCGCCGGTGACTCCGGCAAGCCCGTGTTGGTATTCCTGCACGGCTCCGGCGGCCATGCCGAGGCCTACGTCCGGAACCTGGCGGCGCACGCGGAGCACTTCTGGACCTGGTCCATCGACATGCTGGGGCACGGCTACACCGACAAGCCGGGGCACCCGCTGGAAGTCAGCCACTACGTCGACCACTTGATGGCCGTGCTGAGCGCCATCGGGGTGGATCGGGCCTGCGTGAGCGGTGAGTCGCTGGGTGGCTGGGTGGCCGCCCGCGCCGCCATCGACCATCCGGACGCGGTTGAGCGGCTGGTGCTGAACACCGCCGGCGGCTCCCAGGCCGATCCGGTGGTGATGAAGCGGATCATCACGCTTTCCATGGCGGCCGCCGAGAACCCGACGTGGGAGACCGTTCAGGCGCGGATCAAGTGGCTGATGGCCGACAAGTCCAAGGATTACGACGACCTGGTCGCCAGTCGGCAGCGGGTTTATCGTCAACCGGGCTTCGTCGACGCCATGCGGGACATCATGGCGCTGCAGGATCCAGAGATCCGCGCCCGCAACATCATCGGGCCGGACGGCTACGGCTCGATCACCGCGCCGACGCTGGTGTTGTGGACCAGTGACGACCCGACGGCCGACGTGGCCGAGGGTCGCCGGATGGCGTCGATGATTCCCAACGCGCGGTTCGAAGTCATGCCCGGTTGTGGCCATTGGCCCCAGTACGAGGACGCCAAGACCTTCAACCGCCTCCATCTCGACTTCTTGCTGGGGCGGTGATGGTCGCCGCGGAGCCGGAGGCGCCCGGGGCGGGCGTCGACGTTCTCGTCGTCGGCGCCGGCCCCGTGGGGTTGACGTTGGCCAACATCCTTGGTCTGCAAGGCGTGCGCACCCTGGTGGTCGATGAGCGCGACTCGCTGATCGACTACCCACGCGGGGTCGGGCTGGACGATGAGGCGCTGCGCGCCTTTCAGTCGATCGGCCTGGTGGACCGCGTGCTGCCGCACACGGTGCCCAACCAGATCTTGCGTTTCGTCGATGCCAAGCGCCGGGTATTGGCCGAGATGGCGCCTGCCCAAGCACTTTTTGGATGGCCGAGGCGCAACGGCTTCGTGCAACCGCTCGTCGACGCCGAACTGCTGCGCGGCCTGGACAGATTCCCCCACGTCGAGGTGCATTGGAAACGACCGATGACGGCGTGCCTGCGGGACGACGACGCGGTCACCGTGGAGTTCGGCGGCGAGAACGAAACACCAAGCGTGCGAGCGCGTTACGTCGTCGGCTGCGATGGCGGGCGCAGCACCACCCGGCGCATGATGGGCGTGTCCTTCGACGGGACGACATCGTCGACGCGCTGGCTGGTCGTCGACGTCGCCAACGATCCGCTCGGCCATCCCAACAGCGAGGTGGGCGCCGATCCCGAACGCCCCTATGCCTCCATCTCGATCGCGCACGGAATACGGCGCTTCGAGTTCATGATTCACGGCCACGAGACCGACGAACAGGCCGAGGATCCCGAGTTTCTGCGGCAGATGCTGGCGCGGATGGTGCCTCACCCCGACCGGGTCGATGTGATCCGGCGCCGCGTCTACACCCATCATTCGCGGATCGCCGGCGCGTTCCGTGACGGGCGGCTGCTGTTGGCCGGAGACGCCGCCCACCTGATGCCGGTGTGGCAGGGCCAGGGTTACAACAGCGGAATCCGCGACGCGTTCAATCTTGGCTGGAAGCTGGCGGCGGTGGTGCGCGGCCTGGCCGACGACAAGCTGTTGGACAGCTACGACGTCGAGCGTCGCAAGCACGCGCGGGCGATGATCGACCTTTCCACCATGGTCGGACGGGCCATTTCGCCGACCAACCGTCGGGTGGCCGGCGCGCGCGACCTGCTGGTGCGGTCGGCGTCGGTGGTGCCCACCCTCAAGCGGTACGTGCTGGAGATGCGATTCAAGCCGATGCCGCGCTACGAGCAGGGCGCGGTCGTACACGCGGCAGACCGTGGAAAGCCGGGGCGCACCGACTCGCCGGTGGGCACCCTGTTCATCCAGCCGCGGGTCGATACCCGTAGCCAGCAAGACATGCTGCTCGACGACGTGTTGGGCAACTGGTTCTCCGTGGTGTGCTGGAACAACAACCCGCGCGCAATCCTCGGCGACGTGGCGTTCAAGAGGTGGGAAGCGTTGGGAGCGCGGTTCTTCGCGCTGCGTCCGGTGACCCAGTTGCACTGGGAAGGGCATGACGACCCTGACGTCGTGATCGTGGGCGACCGCAACGGCGGACTCAAGTCGTGGTTCGACACCCATGAGGAATCGGTGCTGTTCCTGCGGCCGGACAGATGCATCGCGGGCGCCTGCATCGCTCAGCGGGCACCTGAGTTGAGCGCCGCGCTCCTTGACGCGCTGACCCTCACGCCGGGAGGGGGTGATCGCCAAAGTGGTACTGGCTCTGTGCTGTATGTCGCACAGCCCGCTGCTGAATCTTCCGGGACCGTCGCAGGACCTGCTTGACGAGATCGAGGGGGCGATCGCCCAGGCGCGACAGTTCGTGCAGAACTTCCAGCCCGACCTCGTCGTGGCCTTCTCCCCGGATCACTACAACGGGTTCTTCTACCGGGCGATGCCACCGTTCTGTATTGGTACCCACGCCAACGGAGTCGGTGATTACGGCACCTATGCCGGCCCGCTCGACGTTCCCGATGATCTCGCGAACGAGTGCGCCGAGGCGGTGCTGGACGCGGGCATCGACGTGGCGGTGTCGGTCAGCATGGACGTGGACCATGGCACCGTCCAACCGCTCGAAAAGCTCTTCGGCGACGCCACCGCCCGTCCGGTCATACCGATCTTCGTCAACGCGGTTGCGGCCCCGCTGGGGCCGCTGCACCGTTGCCGCGCGCTCGGCACCGCGGTCGGGAGTTACCTGGCGGGCCTGGACAAGCGGGTCCTGGTGTTGGGCTCCGGCGGGCTTTCCCATAGTCCTCCGGTGCCGACACTGGCGACCGCGCCTCCGCCGGTACTCGAGCGCATCGTGCACGGGCAGCCGATGACCCCGGAGCAGCGGCAAGCTCGGCAAGCGGCGGTGATCGACGCGGCCAGGAGCTTCGCAGTCGGCGAGAGTGCGCTCCAACCGCTCAATCCGGCGTGGGACCATCGGTTCCTCGACATCATCGACAGCGGCCTGCTTTCCGAGTTCGACCAGTGGTCGAACTCGTACGTGGGCCACGAGGGCGGCAGCTCCGCGCACGAGATCAGGACGTGGGTGGCGGCATTCGCGGCCCTGGCGGCCGCGGGGCCGTACCGGACCACGATGCGCTATTACAAACCGGCCCCGGACCTGATTGCCGGCTTCGCTATCAGGACGGCAGTGCCGGCATGACCGCTGAGTTTCCGGCATCGGAAGGCTTCGACCACGTGGTTGACGTACTCGTCGTGGGCTCGGGCGGCGGTGGTATGACCGCGGCTCTGACCGCGAACGCCGCCGGACTGGACGCGTTGGTGGTGGAGAAGTCCTCGTATTTCGGTGGCTCCACCGCTCTGTCGGGCGGCGGCATCTGGGTTCCCGGCGCCCCGGCTCAGCGCAGGGCGGGTTACACCCTGCCGCCGGAAGGGGTCGTCGGCTACCTGCGGCAGGTCACCGAAGGCCTGGTCAGCGAGGCGCGGATACGGCAGTATGTCGACACCGCGCCGCAGATGCTGGAGTTCCTCGAGAACCTTTCGGGTTGGTTCGAATTCGTCTGGAAGCCCGGCTATGCCGATTACTATCCGGAGTTGCCCGGCGGCTCCGAACAGGGCAGCACGATCAACGTCCCGCCCATCGACCTGCGGAAGCTGGGTCCCGACGAGCAGACGCTGCTCCAGCCGCTGGCACTCGCCCCCAAGGGAATATGGCTGGGCCCCAAGGAGCTTCGGACCTTCTATCGGATCAGGCAGTCCTGGGCGGGCAAAGGCGTTCTGCTGAAGCTGGTTTCACGAATGGTCAGGGCCAGGGTGTTCGGTGAGCGCATGGCGGCGATCGGGCAGTCGCTGGCCGCCCGGCTCAGGCTGGCGATGCGGGAACGCGGCATCCCGCTGTGGCTGGACTCGCCGATGGTGGAGTTGGTCACCGACCCCGGTGGGGCGGTGACCGGTGCGGTGCTGAAACGAGACGGCGTGACGCAGCGGGTCGGTGCGCGACTCGGCGTCATCCTGGCTTCCGGCGGCTTCGACCACGACCTCGCCTGGCGCAAGGAGCAGCTGCCGGTCATCGAGCAGGATTGGAGCTTCGGCAATCCGGCCGCGATGGGCGACGGCATCCGCGCCGGTGAGAAGGTGGGCGCCGCAACGGAGCTGCTCGACGAGGCCTGGTGGTTCCCGGCGATCCAGTGGCCGGACGGTCGGATGCAGTTCATGCTCAACGAGCGGATGATGCCCGCGCAGTTCATCGTCAACGGCGAGGGGAAACGCTTCATCAACGAGGCGGCGCCCTACATGGACTTCGGTCACGCCATGATCGACGGCCAGAAGTCGGGAGTGACGCACATTCCGTGCTGGCTCATCACCGATCACCGGTCGTGGAATCGTTATGTCATCGGCGGCCATCTGCCGATTCCGAAAATCCCCGGCGCACCCGTGCCGACCGGGCGTAAGGTTCCCGCCGCCTGGCTGGAATCGGGCGTGGTCAAAGCGGCGCATTCGTGGGACGAAATGGCGGCAAAGATAGGAGTACCGGCACGTCAACTATCCGAGACGGCAAGCCGCTTCAACGAACTCGCCCGCAAGGGACACGACGACGACTTCAATCGCGGCGCCAGCGTCTACGACAACTACTACGGCGACCCGACCTTGCCCAACCCAAATCTGTACCCACTCGGTAAGCCCCCGTACTACGCGTTCCGGGTCGTCCTCGGCGATCTCGGGACGTCGGGTGGCCTCAGCGTCGACGAATACGCCCGGGTACTGCGAAGCGACGGCACCGTCGTGCGCGGGTTGTATGCGGTGGGCAACACCTCGGCCCCAGTCATGGGCCGCAGCTATGCCGGCGCCGGGGCGACCATCGGCCCGGCCATGACGTTCGGCTACGTAGCGGCCAAACACCTTGCGGCCCAAGCAGATAAACGGACCCCTTAACTCTCACCGGAGGTAAATATGAAAATTTCACTGTTCTACGAGTTCCCGCTGCCGCGGCCCTGGGCGCCCGACGACGAGCGGCAGTTGTTCCAGGACGGCATGGACGAGATCGAGGCCGCCGACAAGGCCGGGTTCTCGACAGTCTGGCTCACCGAGCACCACTTCCTGGAGGAATACTGTCATTCCACCGCGCCGGAGATCATCTTGGCCGCTGCCAGCCAGCGGACCAAGAACATCCGGTTGGGATTCGGCATCATGCACCTGTTGCCATCGGTCAACCACGCCGCTCGGGCGGCCGAACGAGTCGCCACCATCGACCTGCTCTCCAACGGGCGCGTCGAGTTCGGCACGGGAGAAGGGTCCTCCATCAGTGAGCTCGGCGGGTTCGAAGTCGACCCCGCCGACAAGCGCGCCCAGTGGGAAGAGTCCCTCGAGGTGGCGATCCGATGCATGACCGAAGAACCGTTCACCGGCTTCAAGGGTGAGTACTACGACATGCCGCCGCGCAACGTTGTTCCCAAGCCGCTGCAAAAGCCGCATCCCCCCGTCTGGGTCGCTTGCACGCGGCCGGCGAGCGTGCAGATGGCCGCCGAGAAGTGCATCGGTGCATTGAGTTTCGCCTACACCGGTCCCGGGCCGCTTACCGAGCGGGTCAACGGTTACTACAAGGAATTCGAAGAGAGCGGTGTCCCGGTCACGCCGCAGATCAACCCGAACATCCTCGCCGTGGGCGGCGACCTGTCGATGATGGTCGCCAGGACGGACGAGGAGGCAGTCCGGCGCCTCGGAAAGGGTGGCGGATTCTTCTCGTTCGGCATCATGCACTACTACTTGACCGGGGAACACACCCCGGGCCGGACGGGTGTGTGGAAGCGTTACCTCGGCGAGGTGGAGAACGACCCGACGCTGGCCTACGGCCCCGGACGCGGAGCCATCGGGTCCCCGGCGACTGTCCGTGAATTTCTGCGTGGCTACGAAGAGAGCGGCGTCGACGAGCTCATCCTGCTGCTCAACCCGCGCAGCCACGAGGGCACCATGGAGTCCATCGAACTGATGGGCAAGGAGGTCCTGCCCGAGTTCATCGAGCGTGACGCGAAGGCGGTGGCCGATAAGGCCAAGCGGCTCGAGCCGGTCATCGAGAAGGTCGAGGCGCGCCGGCCGGAGTCGACCGCACCGAAGTTCGACGAGAGCTACTCGTACGGCGGCCTGCCCACCGGCCGCAACAAGTTCACCGCGACCGAAATCCCGGAAGCCATGGCGGAGATGAACCAGGGTCGGGTGGAGGCGGCGCGGCGAATGAAGGAGCAGAAAAAGTGACCGGCGGACATCCATAGACCTTTGGAAAACGTGTCGGGAGGACTGGATCAACTGTGGGGTTACGCTGGTCGCCGCGCGGTGGTGACCGGCTGCGCCTCCGGCATCGGCGAACAAGCGGTGCGGCAGCTCACTGAACTGGGTGCCGAGGTGGTCGGTCTCGACAAACGCCGACCCCCTTTTGAGCTCAACGAGTTTCACGAGGTCGACCTCGCCGACTGCCAGTCGATCGACGGTGCCGTGGCGTCCATAGGTGGGCCGGTCGACGCACTATTCAACGTCGCCGGCGTCTCGTCGGGCATCGGGGACCCGCCGCTGGTCGTCACCATCAACTTCCTGGGCACCCGGCACTTCACCGAGGCGCTGATCCCCAAGATGGCCCCGGGCTCTGCGATCGTGAGTGTGTCGTCACTGGCGGCAGCCGGCTACCGCGACCATCTGCGCTCGGTCGCCCCGTTGCTGCGCACCACCTCGATGTCCGAAGGAATCGATTGGTGCCGTGACCACCCCGATCAGCTGGCCGGCGGCGGGTATCAACTGTCAAAGGAAGCGATCATTCTGTACACGATGCAGAGCGCTACCCGCCTCGGCGCGCGCGGCATCCGGATCAACTGCACCGGGCCGGGAGTCACGGAGACGCCGATCCTGGACCAGTTGCGGACAAAATATGGGCAAAGCTACCTCGACGACATACCCAAACCGTTGGGGCGGGTCTCCGACCCCGCTGAGCAGGCTTCGGTGCTGCTATTCCTGAACAGCCGTGCGGCCAGCTATATTTCGGGACAGGTCGTCTGGGTCGACGGTGGAAATGTCGGTGCCGCAATTGCACTGGGGCTCGAGGAAGGAGCGCCGTGACCGACTTGACTGATTTCCGGCGGGTCGCGCGTGACGTCTCGAATTGGGGACGGTGGGGGGACGACGACGAGCTCGGCACGCTGAATTTCATCACCGCGGACAAGGTCGCCCAGGCCGCGAGTCTGGTCAGACACGGCAAGGTGTTCCCGCTCGGCGTCGACTTCGGCGCCTCGGGTCCGCAGGGTGCGTTCGAGTTCCGGCACAACCCGGTCCACATCATGACGGTCGACGGCGGCGACGTGAACACGCTGGCCAAGTACGGGCCCAGCTGGCCGCGCAACCCGTTGGCCCAACAGCTGAGTGGCTACATGACGGCCGACAACCCGTTTCGGTTCAACGACGACATCATCATCATGCCGTTGCAGGCGGCAAGCCAGTGGGATGCGCTGTCCCACGTCTACTACGACGATCATCTCTACAACGGCTTCGCGGCGGATTCGGTGACCAGCATGGGCGCCTACCACTGCGGCATCGACAAGGTCGACGTCAAGGGCATCACGTCCCGCGGTGTGCTGCTGGACTTGGTTCGCCATCGAGGGGCGGAGGTCTTCCTCGAAGCCGGCAACCCGATCTCGCCGGAAGAACTCGACGACGTGGTTCGCGCCCAGGGCGTGACGATTGGGCGCGGCGACATCGTGCTCATCCGGACCGGTTGGTGGACAAGGTTTCTCATGACCGGCAACAAGACGGAAGGCTACTCCGGGCTGGACTGGCGATGCGCCCAGTGGCTGCACGATCACGAGATCGCGGCCGTCGCCGCCGACAACCTCCAGGTCGAAGACCTGGTGTCGGGGATCGATGGCATCACCTTCCCCCTGCACCTGCTCTGCCTGCGCGACATGGGGATGATCTTCGGCGAATACTGGGATCTCACCGCCTTAGCCGAGGACTGCGCCGCCGACGGCGTCTACGAGTTCCAGCTCGTCGCCCCGCCCCTGCGGGTGGTCGGCGCCGTGGGCTCTCCGGTCAACCCGATTGCGATCAAGTGATGGACTTCCAACGCAAGACCATGCTGGTGGACGGCCTGACCACCGGCTATCTGGAAGCGGGCGAGGGCGATCCGGTGGTGCTGCTGCACGGCGGTGAGTTCGGCGCCAGCGCCGAACTGGGCTGGGAACACAACATCACGGTGCTCGCCGAGCGATACCGAGTGCTGGCGCCCGACCAGCTGGGCTTCGGACAGTCGGCGAAGGTCATCGACTTCGTCGACGGGCGCGGGATGCGGATCCGCCACGTGGCGCGGTTCTGCGACCTGCTCGGCGTCGGCTCGGCCCACTTCGTGGGCAACTCGATGGGGGCCATCAATCTGCTCACCGATGCCACCTCGGAAGCACCGCGGTTGCCTGTCCGCAGCCTGGCGATCATCTGCGGGGGCGGAGAGATTCAGCAGAACAAGCACTTCGAGTCACTGCAGGAATACAACGCGACGCTCCCGGCCATGCGCAGCATCGTTGAAGCGCTGTTCCACGATCCGGCCTATCCGGACGATGAGGAATACGTGGGCCGACGCTTCGAGTCGAGCACCGCGCCAGGAGCGTGGGAGGCGGTGGCCGCGGCCCGTTTCCGTCGCCCAGGCTCGACACGGCCCCCGGCCCCGTCGAGTGCGCGAGCTTACCAGCGCATCACCGTGCCGACGCTGGTCGTGGAGGGAGGGGACGACAAGCTGCTGCCGGCCGGCTGGGCCGCCGAGATAGCCAAGGCGATCGACGGCGCGCGGTCGGTCGTGGTCGACAAGGCCGGCCACTGCCCACAGATCGAACAGCCTGCAACGGTGAACAAGCTGCTGCTCGACTTCCTGGCCGGGAACGCCTAGAACACGTAATCCAGCCGGGTCTGCATCCCGGCCTCTTGATGATAGGTGTTGTGGCAGTGCAACATCCACGAACCCGGATTGTCGGCCACCAGCACGGCGAGCAGCTTCTGCCTGGGCAGCACCATGAGAGTGTCCTTGCGGGGACCGGGGCTGCCGTCGGCCTTGATCAGCTGGAACGTGTGGCCGTGCAGGTGCATCGGGTGATACATCATCGTGGGGTTGTCGAACGTGATGGTCGGCCGCTCACCCTGTCGGACGTGCAACGGTTCGGCGTCGCTGTAAGGCTTTCCGTTGATCGTCCAGTTGTACTGCGTCATGTCGCCGCCCAGGACGACTGGGAGGTCCAGGCCGGGCTGCGGCCGGCCCAGGTTGACGGGCGTTGTCGCGGTGAACATCTCGACCGTGCCCACCCGCCGGTCGAGTTCGGCCGGGTGAAAACCCGGGTCGGGTGCGCTGCCCGACCCGGTGGACAGCAGCGTACGCGCCAGGGCGTTCTTCCCTTCGGCGAGCGCGACCAGCGGGAAAACACCCTCGGCTGCGGTCACGATGACGTCGTAGCGCTCGGCCATGCCGACGAGCAGGGCGTCGACCTGGACCGGCACCACGGGATAGCCGTCGGTATGGGTGACCGTCATCGTGTGGCCGGCCAGCGCGACGCGAAACGTGGTGTCGGAACCGGCGTTGATGAAACGGATCCGGATGCGTTGTCCAGGCTTGGCGTTGAAGGTCATGGGCGCGGCGGGAATTCGGCCGTTGATCAGATAGTAGGGGTAAGCGATATCGCCGGCGTCGCCGCCGAGCAGATCGCTTCTGCCTACACTTGCGCCGGACATCGCGGCCGTCGGGCTTGTCGAGGTGGACTGGCTGGTCGAGGTTGCCGAGGTCTCACTCGACGACGTCGTCGTCGGCGTCTCACTGGTCGTGGTGGTGGTCGCGCTCGTCGTGGTCGCGGGAGTGCTTGGTGGGGCGGACTTGTTCGGGCTGGTCAGTTCGGTGTACAGCTGCTGCGGTGACTTCCCGACGCCGTCGGTCCAATCATCAAGGACCACAATCCATTCGGCGTCGTAGTTGCCTTCGGTCGGGTCGTCGACGATCACCGGCAGGTACAGGCCCGTGTCGGCGTCGAGCCCGCCGGTGTGCGGGTGGGCCCAGTAGGTGCCGGCATTCGGAACGGAGAAGCGGTAGGTGAAGTCCTGCCCGGCGGCGACGTTCGGGGTGGCGGGCGCGGCACCGTCCATGTCGTTGCGCAGCGCGATGCCGTGCCAATGCACCGACGTCGGGTGGTCCAGCCGGTTCGACACCGTCACCACCAGCTCGTCGCCGATCCTGGCCCGGATCGGCGAGCCTGGAATGGTGTTGCCGTAGGCCAGCGTGCGGACGACCGGTCCGCCCAGGTCGACCTGGACCTGCTGGGCGGTCAGGCCGGCGGTGACGGTGCGGCCACTGTGCGGCCGGGCGGCCTCGGCCGAGGCGATGGCGGCGGCCAGCCGAGCGTTGCCGGACGGCGGCGGCTTTGACTGGCTGCACGCTGCCAGTGCGAATCCGCCGGCGATGCCGGCGGCCATGAATCCGCGCCTGGTGAGCCGAGCGCCGGGGACGGTGGCCTCGCCCGTGGGAAGCACAGACATCACCGCTCCTCGTCGTCGTCGATCTCTGGCGTCCTATACGCTGCTCGGCCGCGGGGCTCAGCGCAACCACCTACGCGGTTCATGTCGAGATTGCCGCCAGGGTCGTGCCGTCGATGGAGACCGCAACCCTCACGGCAATCTCGGGTTGTCGGGCTCGGACTAGCCGCCGTTGGGCGCGTGGGAAGCCATCCAGTCGCTGAACGTGGTGGGGTAGACAAGCACGTCTTCGCCATCGATGGGAACGATGCTGCGATCGTCGAGCACCGCACCGTAATAGCGGGCGTCGTTGTCAGTGATCACCTGGCGGTCATCGCCGGTCGCGGCGAACCGCGTCCGGATGA
The DNA here is from genome assembly GCF_001668695.1 of Mycobacterium sp. E2497. Taxonomy (NCBI): domain Bacteria; kingdom Bacillati; phylum Actinomycetota; class Actinomycetes; order Mycobacteriales; family Mycobacteriaceae; genus Mycobacterium; species Mycobacterium sp. E2497. The sequence continues at coordinate 12,116 of NZ_LZKD01000019.1, read as the reverse complement.
AGTCGTCCATACCTGCCTTTTCTGGGCCGGCGATGTTGATCACCCCGTTTACCGGGTCCCCGCAAGCCGCACGGGTGACAGCCGTGGCGACGTCCGCAGCGGCGATGGGCTGGAACGCGCCATGCGGGGCACGGACCGCTGCGCCGTCGACCATCGAATCGGCAATCCCGTCAACGAATTCGAAGAACTGAGTAGCCCGCACGATCGAATACGGGAATCCCGATTCCACGATCTCTCTTTCCTGAGCGATTTTCGCCCGCATGTAGCCGCTTTCGGCCGCCCGGTCGGCCCCCACGATCGAGAGCGCGACGTGGTGCCGCGCCCCGGCGGCCCGCTCCGCGTCGAGGAGGTTGCGGGTGGACGTGGTGAAGAAGTTGAGGACATCGTCGTCGGCCCAGGATGGCGAGTTGGAGACGTCCACAACGGTATCGACGCCACCGAGAGCACCGGCGAGGCCTTCTCCGGTGACGGTGTTCACTCCCGAACTCGGCGAGGCCGGGATGACCTCGTGTCCCAGCTCGGTGAGCTGGGAGACAACCTGCGATCCGATCAGTCCGCTGCCCCCGACGACCAGAACCTTCATGAGCATTCCTCCCGAGCTTCCCGATGAACTGGCCCTCTCAGCATGGCGTGTGTGCCGGACCAGCGGAACCCTCGAGCGGCAGCGATGCACCCCGGCCGCTTAAATCAACTGCTTGACTTAATGGTTGCCGCCCCGATTAACTCGTCGGGTGGTCAACGAATTGGACGGCAAGGTTGCCATCGTCACCGGCGGGGCCTCCGGCATCGGTCGCGGCATAGCGGAACGGTTCGTGGCCGAGGGCTCGCGCGTGGTCATCGCCGACGTCGAGACGGCCAGGGGTGAGGAACTGGCCGCCACGCTCGGCTCCGCCGCGCTGTTCCGGCGGACGGATGTCTCCGATCCCGAACAGGTCGCGGCGCTGATCGCCAGCACCGTGGCGACACTCGGGGGTCTGCACGTAATGGTCAACAACGCCGGAATTTCGAGCCCGCTGCGCCGACTGCTCGACGACGATCTGGCCGACTTCCACCGGGTGATGGGCGTCAACGTCCTGGGAGTGATGGCCGGCACCCGGGATGCCGCCAGGCACATGGCTGAGAGCGGTGGTGGATCGATCATCAACCTGACATCGATCGGCGGGATCCAGGCCGGCGGCGGTGTGATGATCTACCGGGCCTCGAAGGCGGCGGTCATCCAGTTCACCAAGTCCGCGGCAATTGAGCTGGCGCGCCACGAGATTCGGGTCAACGCGATAGCGCCGGGCAGCATACCGACGCCGATCCTGGCTTCGTCGGCGGTCGACGTGGACCCGGCCGAGCTGGCGCGGTTCGAGGCGCGGATTCGCCAGGGGATGCGCGACGACCGGCCACTGAAGCGGGAGGGCACGCCCGACGACGTCGCCGAGGCGGCGCTGTACTTCGCCACCGATCGGTCCCGCTATGTCACCGGCGCGGTGCTGCCGGTCGACGGGGGGACCTCCGCCGGCAAGGTGATCCGCTCGCGCAACAGCGGGTGAGGTTTCGCGTCAGTGCCCTTCGGCGGGATGTCCGGCGTGGGTTTCCAGCCGTAGCTTGGCCAGGGCCTGCGCGCGCGTGAGGTCTTCGGTGCCGGCGCTTTCCGCGATCACGCTGTGGGAATGCGTCAGCACGCTCAGCACCGCCTCGCTGGGAAGGTCGGGGAACTGGCGCGCCAGCCCTTCGGCCGCGCTCCTCAACTCGAACAGTTTGGGATACGCGCGGTCCGCGGGGGTGGGCGGCACCACGCGGGTGACGTCCTGGGCGTGTTGCAGCACGCCGACCGTCTTCTTGCCCTCTTTGATCGGCGAATTCATCGGTGTCCACACCTTGTAGACGAATTCGCCCGGATTCTGCGGGTCGGGAAGGTCGTAGCGCTGTACGCCCAGCCAATGCCGGACCCCGCGGCGAAGGACGAACTCCAACGACGCCGAGACGTTGGCCACGCCGTCGGCTTCCGGATCGGCCGGGTTGTCCGGGAAGGCGTCGAACAGCGGGCGGCCGAGCAAGCTTTCCCGCGGATGCCCCGACGCCCGTTCGCCGGCCACGTTCACCGCACGGATCCGCCAGTCGGCATCGGTCACCAGGTACGGCGCCCACTTCGACTGAAACCACGCGGAGTCCTCGATGGCCGAGACCCGACTGGCTGACAACATGACTACCCCCACCGGTCCTTCACTGTCCTGGCATCACCACGCTCCCGACGCGCAAGAAACCATCGTGGCCCCGCGGGGCCGACCCCGGCGAGGGACCTTTGTCACCCGCCGTCCGCCAAGTGGCATCCAAGCGGCCGCTCAGCGGTAAGATTCCAAATTAAATCAATCGCTTGACTTAATCGATCGGCCACGGTTGACTAGCCGGGTGACCACCATCGGCCGGACCGTTCGCACCGAACGGGCCAGCTCCACCCAGGAAGCGATCTTGGTTGCGGCCGAGCGGCTGTACGCCGAGCACGGCATGTTCGCGGTGTCGAACCGGCAGGTGAGTGAGGCCGCGGGCCAGGGCAATAACGCCGCGGTCGGCTACCACTTCGGTACCAAGGCCGACCTGGTGCGAGCGATTGAACACAAGCACCGCAGGCCGGTCGAGCAACTTCGCGAGCAGATGGTGGCCGAGCTGCACGAATCGGGTGGTTCCACCGAGATGAGGGATTGGGTGGCCTGTCTGGTGCGTCCCCTCACCGATCACCTGGAGGAGCTCGGCAATCCCACCTGGTACGCGCGTTTCGCCGCGCAGGCGATGACCGATCCCGCGTACTACAACATCATCGTCAAGGGCGCTTTGAGCTCGCCCTCCCTGGTTCAGGTCGTCGGGGGCATCAACCGCTGCCTGCCGGACCTGCCGGCCGAGGTGCATTTCGAGCGAAACATCATGGCCCGCAACCTGTTGATGCACACCTGCGCCGACCGGGAGCGTGCGCTTGCCGCGGGCACCTCGCCGCCTCAACGGTCCTGGCGGGCCGCCGCATCGGGTCTCATCGACGCGATCGTGGGCCTGTGGCTGGCGCCCGTGACGCCGTACGAGTGAAAGGTCTGCGGATGAAAGTCACTGTCGACCAAGACGTCTGCGCTTCGTCGGGAAACTGCGTGCTGAATGCCCCCGAGCTGTTCGACCAGCGCGACGACGACGGCGTCGTCGTTCTGCTCAACCCCAATCCGTCGGCCGAGCAGGCCGAGGGTGCGCGGCGGGCGGCCGCGGCGTGCCCCGCGCTGGCCATTCACATCGAGGAATGACATGTCAGAAACGATGACGAACGCTTCTGCGACCTCGGCGGCCGCCGAGATCCCGGACTATCCGATGCCCAGGCAGGCGAGCTGCCCCTTCGCGCCGCCGCCCGGTGTCATGGCGCTAGCTCAAGCGCGCCCGCTATCCCGGGTCCGGATCTGGGACGGCAGTACGCCGTGGCTCATCACCGGCTACGAGCAAGTGCGGGAACTGTTCTCGGATTCACGGGTCAGCGTCGACGACCGGCTGCCCGGGTTCCCGCACTGGAATGCGGGCATGCTGTCCACGGTGGACAAGCGGCCGCGATCGGTCTTCACCGCCGACGGGGAAGAGCACACCCGATTCCGCCGCATGTTGTCGAAGCCGTTCACCTTCCGCCGAGTTGAGGGTTTACGCCCGGCGATTCAGCAGATCACCGACGACCACATCGACGCCATGCTGGCCGGCCCGCAGCCCGCGGACCTCGTCGCGGCCGTCGGGCTGCCGGTCCCGTCCCTGGTGATCAGCGAGATGCTCGGGGTGCCGTACGAGGACGCCGAGATGTTCCAGCATCACGCCACGGTCGGCCTGGCGCGGTACGCGACGGGCGAAGACACCGTCAAGGGTGCCATGAGCCTGCACAAGTACCTCGCGCAGCTGGTCGAGGCCAAGATGGAAAACCCGGCTGAGGACGCGGTCTCCGACCTCGCCGAACGGGTCAAGGCCGGCGAGTTGAGCGTCAAGGAGGCCGCCCAGTTGGGCACAGGCCTGCTGATCGCAGGGCACGAGACGACGGCCAACATGATCGGCCTCGGTGTGCTTGCGCTGCTGCAGAACCCGGACCAGTTGGCCGTCATCCGCGACGCGGAAGACCCTAAGATCGTCGCCAGCGCGGTCGAGGAACTGTTGCGCTACCTCAGCATCATCCAGAACGGCCAGCGGCGTGTGGCCCTCGAAGACATCGCTATCGCCGGAGAGACGATCCGTGCCGGCGAAGGCATCATCATCGACCTGGCCCCGGCCAACTGGGATCCGGACACCTTCTCCGAACCGGACCGGTTGTACCTGCACCGCTCGAACGCCGACCGCAACGTCGCCTTCGGTTACGGCCGGCACCAGTGCGTGGGTCAGCAGCTTGCCCGTGCCGAGCTGCAGATCGTCTATCGGACATTGTTCCGCCGCATCCCGACGCTGAAGCTGGCGATCCCCTTCGAAGACGTGCCCTTCAAGGATGACCGCCTCGCCTACGGTGTCTACGAACTGCCAGTGGCCTGGTAGCCCCGCGAATCCGCCCGTCTCAAGTATTTCGATCCGAATGGAGGGTCAATGATGACAACTCAAACGAGCACCGTTTCGCTCTACCCGCCCGGAGGTTACGGCGCACCAAAGGATCGCCGGGGCCACGCCGCCGGCAGCAACGTCGGCCTGCCGGAGGGAACCACCGTCTTCTCCGCGGACAACCACATCTCGTTGGCGGAAGACATCTTCTACCAACGGTTCCCGGATGACCTCAAGGACAAGGCGCCGCGCATCTGGTATGAGGACGGCGCCTATCAAGTGGGTCGCAAGGGGCAATCGTTCCTCCCAGGTGACTTCAGCGCGGTCCTGATGCAGTACGACGACCTGGCGGGCGCCGCGAGCACCAACATCGAAGCCCGGATCCAGGAGCTGCGCGAGGACGGCGTCGACAAAGAACTCGCGTTCCCCAATGCCGTGCTCGCGCTTTTCCACTACCCGGACAAACAGCTTCGCGAACTCACCTTCCGGATCTACAACGAATACATCGCCGACATCCAAGAGCGCTCTGGTGGACATTTCTACGGCGCCGGGCTGATCAACTGGTGGGACCCGGCGGGCACCAGGCGCACACTAGAGGAACTGAAGTCGTTGGGCCTCAAGACGTTCCTGATGCCGCTGAACCCGGGTAAGGACGACGACGGGAACGTCATCGACTACTCGAGCACGGCCATGCGCGCCGTCTGGGACGAGATCGAGGCGTCCGGTCTTCCCGTCACCCACCACATCGGCGAAACGCCGCCAAAGAGCCCGTGCGAGTTCAACAGTGTCGTCGTCGGAATGATGATCAACGTAGACGGCTTCCGGGAGACGTTCTCCAAGTACATCTTCGGCGGCATCCTCGACGAGCACCCGGGGCTTCGGATCGGCTGGTTCGAGGGCGGCATCGCCTGGGTCCCCTGGGCGTTGCAAGACGCCGAGCACTTGGTGGCGTCCTATCAGCACATGTTCAACCGGCCACTGCAGCACGACGTGCGCTACTACTGGGACAACCACATGTGCGCATCGTTCATGGTCGACCCGCTGGGCCTGGAGCTGATCGACAAGATCGGTGTCGACAAGGTCATGTGGTCGAGCGACTATCCGCACAACGAAAGCACTTTCGGGTACTCCGAGAAGTCGCTGGCGGCCGTCGTTGATGCGGTCGGTGCGCAGAACGCGGCCAAGATCGTCTCCGGCAACGTCACAGAATTCCTGGGGCTGCAATGACGACCGTGGCCCCAGCCGTCGCTACGGGTACCGCTCGAGGACTGGTGATTCCCGACATTCCCGACCTCGTGCGGATGCGCCGCGAGACCGGGGCACGGCTTCGCGCGGCGATGGCCGAACGCGACGTCGACGCGCTGATCCTGCTCGGCAACAGCGCGGTGGTGTACGCCACCGGAGCCAGTTGGCCGCTCGGCGACGCGGGTCTGTCCTACGTCGAGCGACCCGTCGCGGTCGTGGTGGCCGGTGACGAGTGGCCCCACCTCTTCCTGCCGTTCCGCGAGGGCGCCTCCTACGAAACGGAGCTGCCCGCCGACCACCTACACGGCCCCGTATACCTCGAGTTCGACGAGGGCGTACAGGAATTCGCTCGACTGCTCGCCGATCTGATACCGCCCGGCGCGGTGATCGCGGTCGACGAGTCCACCGGCGCGATGAGGCGCGCCGGGAAGGCGCTGTTCCGGGGCGGCGATCCCGCCGACGCGGCAGCCATTGTCAGCGCCGCCAAGGTCGTCAAGACCCCGGACGAATTGGCCTGCATCCGCACCGCCGTTCGGATCACCGACGAGGCCATGGTCGACGTCGATAAAGCGCTGGCCCCCGGCATCCGCCAGATCGACCTGTCGGCAAGCTTTCTGCGGCGCGCCTTCGAACTGGGCGCGTCGGCGAGCATGCTGGAGCCGATCTGGCAGGTCATGCCGCCGAGCAAGGCCGAAGGCGTGTGGACGACGCACGGCGACTTGGCCCTGCCGCTCCTGACCACCGAGCGGGAGCTGCTCGAAGGCGATGTGTTGTGGACCGATGTCAGCATCACCTACCGCGGCTATTGCTCCGATTTCGGGCGCACCTGGCTGGTGGGACGGCAGCCGAACGCCCGTCAGCAGGCACAGTTCCAGAGGTGGTCGGAGATCATGGCCGCCGTCGAGCGGGTGGCCCGCGGTGGCGCTACCGCAGGTGACCTTGGCCGGGCCGCCGTCGCGGCCAACGGCGGTGACAAGCCCTGGTTGCCGCACTTCTACCTCGGCCACGGAATCGGCGTGAACGCGGCCGAGATGCCCATGATCGGAACCGATCTCGGGCAGGAATTCGATGACAACTTCGTCCTAGAGCCCGGCATGGTGCTGGTGCTCGAGCCAGTGGTCTGGGAGGACGGCACCGGCGGCTACCGCAGCGAGGAGGTCGTGGTGATCACCGAGGAAGGCTCGATCCGATTGACCGACTACCCCTACACTCCCTATGGCAACTGAAGTTCTGCCCGACGACCGGGCACTGCGATCGGGGCGCCGCCAGCGTGTACTGGACCAAATGGCGGCACACGACCTCGACGTGCTGGTCCTGGGGCGTCAGGCCAACATCCGCTACGTCAGCGGGACGCCGCAGCTGTGGATCGCCGGCACCCGTCCGTTCGGCCCCTCCTGCGTGCTGGTGCGCGCGACGGGTGCCCTGCACCTGCTGAGCACCTGGGACGAGGGCGTGCCCGACGACATTCCACGCGAGAACCTGTACGGCATTTCGTGGAATCCGGTCAACACCATGGCGGTGTTGCAGCGCATCGACGGCGCGGCCGACGCGCGTCGCGTCGGAACAGACGCGCTGTCACCGGCTTTCGCGCGGCTACTGCCCACCGCGTTCCCCAACGCCCAACTGGTCGACGGCGAACTCGCTATGCGTGCCGCGCGGCGTGTCAAGACGGCAGAGGAAGTGGTCGCGCTGCGAGAAGCGATCGCGGTCGCCGAGGCGGGGCTGGCGGCAGGGGTTGCCGAGCTGCGCCCCGGGGTGCGCGAGCAAACGCTGGCCGGGGCGATGATGGAGGCCATGGCGGCCGGCGGGGTGAGCACTCCGTCGAATCAGGAATTCGCCTGGGTCACTTCGCCGGAGCACCCGTGGCGGCGAGACGACGGCGACGGCCGCGTCCACGACGGCGACCTGGTTGCGTTCACCTCCGGCGTGCTCGCCGGTGGCTACATGGGCGAGGTCGGCCGCACCTGGCCGGTCGGCGCCCCGGCTGGGGCCGGACCCCTGTACGGGCGGTGGGATGCCCTGTGGGCCAGGCTGATCGCCGCCTGCCGCCCGGGTGCTGCGGCCGCCGAACTACTGGCCGCGTACGACGCCGCGGGGGAGCCGCTCCCGCCGATGCCGGTGGCCCGCGGGCTCGGCATGGGCTTCGACCCGCCGGTCATCTCCAAGCACCTGCCTGCGACCGCGACCGAGGAACGGTTGGAGCAGGGCATGGTGCTGGCCGTGACCGGCTACGTCTGGGAACAGGGAGTCGGCGCCGTCTTCGGGCGGGAGGCGGTGCTGATTTCCGCCGACGGGCCCGAGGTGCTGACTTCCAGCCCTTCTTGGCACGAATAGTCATGTCCGGCAAGTCCGGTGCGGCCGCCGAGGAGATCATCAGGTACCACAAAGACCCGGACACGCGCATCGCCACGATCACGTTCGACCGGCCCGGTCAGCTCAACGCTCCCACGATCGCCGCGCGCCTGCGCTATGCCGACCTCTTGCACCGCGCCTCCATCGACGACGAGGTCAAGGTGTTGGTGGTCCGCGGGGCCGGTGACGACCTTGGCTCGGGTGCGGATCTCGTCGAGGAAATGGCGGTGCAGGACTCGGCCGATCCGCATCACCGGCTCGCCGAGTACCGGATCGACGACGAGGACGTCAGGTTTCCCCCGGAAGGTTCGTTTCGGCATGGCGCCACCCTCGGCCAGTGGTACGCCAACCCCAATTCGGGGATACGTGGATTGCAGGACTTCAAGAAGATCAGCATCTTGGAGGCGAAGGGCTACTGCTACGGCTGGCATTTCTATCAGGCGGCCGATGCGGATCTGGTGATCTCCAGCGACGACGCGCTCTTCGGGCATCCGTCGTTCCGCTACTACGGCTGGGGTCCACGGATGTGGTGGTGGGCGCAGACGATGGGGATCCGCAAGTTTCAGGAAATGGTGTTCACCGGAAGGGCTTTCACCGCGGCGGAGATGTACGACTGCAACTTTCTCAACAGTGTGGTCCCCCGGGAAGAACTCGAGGCGGAGGTGGAAAGGTACGCGCTCGCCTGCGCACGAAACCGCCCCACCGACACGGTGTTCATGCAGAAAGTCTTCTTCGAGATCATGAAGCAGTTCCAGGGCGAGTACCTGGGCAGCATGTTGAGCGGGTTCTTCGAGTCGATGGGCGGCCTTGTCCGGCCCGACGGGCCCCGCGATTTCACCCTCGGCGAAGCCATCGAACGGGGTCTGGGTAAAGCGGTGAAAGACAACGACGACAAGTTTCCGCCGGAATGGCGCCTGAGCAAGAAGGGGCGCAAGAGCGCAGGCGGCAAGGAGCCCGACCGAAAGCGAAAGCGCTAGTGGCGGAGCCGACCATGGAACCACCCCTGGCTGGCTACACCTTGGTCGACCTGTCCACCGGAATCGCGGGCGCCTACTGCACCAAGTTGCTGGCCGACGCTGGGGCGGACGTCGTCAAAGTGGAGCCGCCCGAGGGCGACCCGCTGCGGTCCTGGTCCGCCTCCGGCGCCGTCATGCCGCCGGGCAGCGACGGGGCGTTGTTCAGTTTTCTGGCCGGGTCGAAGCGCAGCGTCGTCGCGGATCCCGGCGTCTACGATGACGCCGACCTGGTCGACAGGTTGCTGGCGGCCGCCGATGCGGTGGTGTGGTCCCGGGGTTCGAAAGTCGCGGAGTGTCCCTACTTCGCACCGGCGGCGATGCACCGCCGGCATCCGCATCTGACCGTCATGTCGATCAGCCCCTTCGGGCTGGACGGCCCCTGGCGCGATCGCGCGGCCACGGAATTCACGCTGCAGGCGTGGTCCGGCGGGATCGTCGGCCTCGGACGTGGCGAGGCGGACCGCGCACCGGTGTTCGTGGGCGGACAGGTCGGGGAGTATCTGACCGGGGTTTACGCAAGTGCAGCCATGGTGGCATCGCGCTACGGCCGCAACGGCGATGGTCCCGGTGAACTCCTGGACCTGTCGATGCTGGAAACACAGATCCTGTCGCTGACCTACTATCCCGTCACCTATTTCGAGATGCTGGGACGGCCCTGGCGGGACGCGCGGCGCGTCACGGTGCCGGGGGTGGCGCGCGCCAAGGACGGGCTGGTCGACGTCGGCTGCGGGACCGCGCAGCAGTGGTTCGACCTGTGCGCGATGGTCGGCCACCCGGAATGGATGGATGAGGATTCGTCGCTGACGATCACCGAGCGGGCCAACCTCAAGGCCGACGAGATCTACGCTTGGTTCGAAAGCAACACGGTTGATGACATCCGCGAACTCGCAGCAGCGTTCCGCATCCCCAACGCCCCGGTGGCCAACGGCGCCAACATCACATCGCTCGACCACTTCCGCGAGCGCGGTTCGTTCGTGCGCAACCCGCGCGACGGGTTCCAGCAGCCGGGTCATCCCTACCGGACGACGCCCGCGCGGCTTCGCCGACCACAACCGGCACCGCGACTCGGAGAGCACACCGTGCATTACCGCGCGGCTGACCTGATGCCCCGCCCGTTGCCTACTGGGTCACCGAATCGAAGGCCCTTGAACGGGGTTCGCGTGCTGGACATGACAACTTTCTGGGCCGGCCCCTGCTGCACCCATTTCCTGGCGATGCTGGGTGCGGAGGTCATCCACGTCGAGTCCACCCGCCGTCCCGACGGGACGCGCCTCATCGCCGGCGTACCCGTCACCGAGGACCAGTGGTGGGAGAAGTCCCCGATCTTCGCGTCGCTGAACACCAACAAGAAGGGGCTTACGCTCGACCTGCAGAGCCCGCGCGGCCGGGAGCTCCTGCGTCGGCTCATCGCGACGTGCGACGTGGTCGTGGAAAACTTCACGCCGCGGGTGCTCGACCAGTTGGGATTGGATTTCCCTGCGGTGCAAGCGATCAAGCCCGACGTGGTGATGGTACGGATGCCCGGCTTCGGGCTGGACGGGCCGTGGCGCGACAACCCGGCGTTCGCCTACGTCATCGAGGCCGCGTCCGGACTGACCTGGCTTACCGGGTACGCCGACCGAACGCCCTACGACCCCTACTCGATCGGTGACCCCAACGCCGGCATTCACGCTGTGAATGCGCTGCTGCTGGCGCTGGAGCACCGACGCCGTACCGGCCAGGGCGTGTTTGTCGAAGCGGCGATGGTCGACGCCGCGCTCAGCATCGCCGCGGAGCAGGTCATCGAATATTCCGCGTACGGGGCACTGCTCGAACGCGCGGGCAACCGGGGGCCCACCGCGGCGCCGCAAGACCTCTACCGCAGCGCCGACACCGACGAGTTCGGCAGGCCCGACAGCTGGGTCGCGATAGCCGTGAGCACCGACGAGCAGTGGCAAGCGCTGCGCTTGGCGATCGGATCCCCTTCGTGGGCAAGGGATCCCCTACTCGCCACCGCAAGTGGCAGGAACGAACACCACGACGCCATCGACGAAAGGTTGGCCGAATGGTGTGAGCGGCGAGGCGGCGACGAGATCGTCGCAACCCTGTGGGATGCCGGCGTCCCGGTGGCCAAGGTGATGCAGCCACACCGCCAGACCGAGCTGGAGCAGCTCGCGTTCCGCGGCTTCTTCGAGGAAGTCGACCACCCGGTGGCCGGCCCCGCTAGGCTCAGCACCGTGCCGATGAGAATGTCAGCCGGCCCGTCAAGGTTCCACACCCGGCACGCGCCGCTGCTGGGCGAGCACAACAACGAATTGCTGACTGGGCTGGGGTTGAGCGACTCCGAGATCGCCGAGCTGGAGGCCGACGGCGTCATCGGCCGCGCACCGGTGATGTGATCGCAGATGGCGATCGATCCGTCGGACGTCTTGCTCACCGGCCGCGTGGCGGTGGTGACCGGCGGGGGAGCGGGCATCGGTCGCGGCATCGCCTCGGGGATGGCCGCCTTCGGCGCGTCAGTGGCGATCTGGGAGCGAGACGCGCAGACCTGCGCGCAGGCCGCGGAATCCATTGGGGCCCTGGGCATCGTGGCCGACGTGCGGGACAGCGGCCAGGTCGACGACGCGCTGCAGCGCACGAACGCCGAACTCGGCACCCCGACGATCCTGGTCAACAACGCCGGCGGAGTGTTCTCGTCGCCGCTGCTGGAAACCAGTGAGAACGGTTGGGATGCGCTCTACCGGGCGAACCTGCGTCACGTGCTGCTGTGCACCCAGCGCGTCGCGAGGGGGATGGTGTCTGAGGGCGTCGTCGGCAGCATCATCTCGGTGACGTCGATCGAAGGCGTGCGCGCGGCGCCGGGCTACGCGGCGTACGCGGCGGCCAAGGCGGGTGTCATCAACTACACCCGGACCGCCGCGCTGGAACTGGCGCCGCACGGCATCCGGGTCAACGCGATCGCGCCCGACATCACGCTCACCGAGGGGCTGGCGCAGCTCGGCGGCG